>NZ_CP058988.1:3025866-3328453 GCF_019278565.1 Cellulophaga sp. HaHa_2_95
ATGCTCTGGTAGCTATATAATGCATTAAGTGCCCCTAGCAACCATGAACACTTGTTATTCACTATGCAGATAGAACTTGATAAAAATACCCACCGAAACGTTAAATCTTGGGTACTAAAAAAGCCTTCTGAAAACAGAAGGCTTTTATGACTAACTTACTACACTATGAATTTAGTTATTAATCAACCTAAACTCAGTTCTTCTATTTACTGCGTGCTCTCTCTCAGTACAAGTAACACCTTCTTTACATCTGTTTTTTATCTTAGTTTCACCGTAACCGTTTGCCACTAGTAAACTAGAGTTAACTCCTTTAGACATTAAGTAATCTGCAACCGCTTTAGCTCTTCTTTCAGATAAATCTTGATTAGATCCAGCATTACCTCTTACATCTGTATGAGAAGCTAATTCTACTTTAACGCCAGGATTCTGAGCTAATACAGGCATTAATCTGTTATCAATAATGCTTTTAGCTTCTGTAGTTAAAGTTGCACTACCTAAGTTCCAGTTAATTGGTAACGCTTGGTATTCAACTAAAGAACATTCAACTTCTTTCCAGCTTGTTAAACCACCTTTTTCTTTTAAAACTTCTTTAGAAACAGTTTTTGTAACTGCAGGGATTGTTTCGTCTACTGTGTAAGCATCCTTGTCTAATACTGTTTTAGTAATGTTCTTATATTCCGCAGGAATAATTTCTTCAATTACTTTAGCTGGCTCTAATAAAATTCTTCTTGTATATGAAGCATCTTTAGATCCTATTGGTGTTTTGCTAATACTAGCAGGAGAAGACAATAGTGTTGTAGAAACAGTAGTGAATTCTGCAGGGTATCCTTTGTAACACCAGTATCTACAATCATCTGGATTACCAGAAGAACAATCAGGAGCCGCTGCACCAAGTTCCCACTGTGCGTATGCTGGCTTAATTTCAATTGTTTCAGATCCTGTTGTAAAAGATGCAGGAGAAATACTTAACGTATTACCACCTTGCTTAGAGGTATAACTAATTGTTTCTGTACCCCATTTTTCAGGAACAACCGTTAATTTTTTTCCAGCTGCTTTAATCTCTACACTTTCAGTAACTGTTTTGAAAGTTGCAGGAACAGTTTTTAAAACTGAATAAGCCGGCTTTATGGTAATCGTTACTGTTTCATTTACGTACACATCTGGTGTTGTACAACGTACGTAACATTTACCTGGTTCAGGATTTGATGGCAAATCTTGTGCCATCGAAATAGATGCAGAAAAAACTGACAATAAAAATAAAATTTTTCTCATTTTAAAATGTGTTTTGTTATGTTAATATTTAGTATTGCAAATATATTGGCTTTTGAAGTGAAACCTATATGTTAAAGAAACCTAAGAGGAATTTATCGCCAAAACGCATAATTTATCGATAAAATACACTCCTAAACATATTATACTGTATTTTCCTACAAAATAAAGCTTAGTATTTTACTGTTTTTTTCGTATTTTGATCAAAAAAGTAGAGGCCATGATTAAATATTTTACGGATAAATCTGGAAATCACACGTTTAAACTGGAAAGTACTAATGGGAATACGCTACTAGAAAGTACATCCTATGATAATAAGACTGATTTAGAGCAGGTTGCAGCAAACCTAACAATATTAGTTACTAAACCTTTACTCTTTGAACGAAAGACGAACTACAAAGGCGAGTTTTTATTTATGCTAAAGGATGACCAAGGGAACGTTGTAGGAAATTCTAAGCTATATACCTCAGAGGCCGGAATGGAAAATGGTATTAAGAACCTTAGAAACATTGTAGGCCCTGATACCACTTTAAAACCGTAAGCTATATTTTATTTAAGATGGATAGAAATGCTTCATGCATTTCTTTTGTATAATCTAAATGGGTTACGATACGCAATTTACCTTGCCCCATTCCTATGATATGAACATTATTTGCCTTTAGTTTTTCTAAGAAACGTTCTGCACTTAATAAGGATTCATTTATTTCAAAGATGATAATATTTGTTTCTATAGGTTCTACTTTTTGAATAAAAGCCAATCGCATTAAGAGCTCCCCTATTTCTTTAGCCCTCCTATGATCTTCCGCTAATCTATCTACATGGTGGTCCAAAGCATAGGTAGCAGCTGCTGCTAAATACCCTGCCTGACGCATTCCGCCGCCTAATAGTTTACGGATTCTGATTGCCTTTTGCATTATATCTTTATTCCCAACCAAAACAGATCCAACAGGACATCCTAAGCCTTTACTAAAACATACACTTATGGTATCAAAGAGCTCACCATATTGTTGTGGTGTTTCATTTTTTGCCACCATTGCGTTCCATAAACGCGCGCCATCTAAATGGTAACCTAAATGATGTGCTTTGCAAACTGCTTGTATTTTTTTTAGCTCTTCAAAATCCCAACAAGCACCTCCACCTTTATTTGTAGTATTCTCTATACTTACCAATGTGGTAAGTGGACTATGATAAAAGTCGGGCGGATTTACAGCCTCTGCTACCTGTAGTGCAGTCATCATACCTCTATTACCATCTACTAATTTACAAGAGACCCCGCTATTAAAACTAATCCCTCCTCCTTCATAATTATAGACATGAGCATATTTATCACAAATTAGTTGGTCTGCAGGTTGCGTATGTAATTTTATAGCTGCCTGATTGGCCATAGTGCCACTAGGAAAAAACAAAGCAACCTCTTTATGAAACATCTTAGCCACTTTCTCTTCTAAAGCATTTACAGAAGGGTCCTCTTTAAAAACATCATCTCCTACTTCTGCCGAAAACATAGCCTCCAACATTCCTGGAGTTGGTTTTGTAACCGTATCACTAATTAAATTTATTTTCATGGATAGCACGTATTGTTATTTAAAGCAATAAACCTATTGCATATAAATTAATTAATCAAATATAGAAGGGTGTTTTTAACCTCATTTAATAACAATCCATACCAATAGGAGACCCATCAGGGATTTTTTCAGCAGGGAGTAACTTAAACTGTTCTGGATGTTCTTGAAACTGTTTAATCTTATGAACCAATTCAAAAGAAAAAGCATCATTCTTCTGCTGGTATGTATGCTTCAAATTATTTAGGTTTAACCGTGCTATAGCATTTACTTGACCATGTACGTTTTCTGAATGTGCTAAATTCATCAAATAATACAACACCCTATAATTAATTGCTTTCTGTACCTCAGACAAGTAAGCGTCCTTACTAATATTTTCAAAGGTCGCCGCGATTACTTGATCTAACACCTGCTCCAAACCTAAGTTTTTACTATCTATGCTTTTTTGCGCCACTAGTATTGACGCTCTTTCAGGATGCAATAAAAAGCCTAAGGTAACGTCTGCTGCTGTTTCTGCCGCCGAAATAGGATCAAAGGCAATTCCCGTTTTACTTTCAAAAGACTCTCTAGATCTAGAATTACCAAACGCCCTAGGTGGGAATAAGGCTAACTTTTCTTGAGGAATAGCAATTACCGCAGCATCTAGTGTTTTAAGAACACTCTTCAAGGCTTCTCTCTGCAATTTAGCATCTAGCGTTCTTACTACCATTTGCCCATCACCCTTAATCGCATAATTAAAATCTATTCCTCCAATTACTTTAGAAGCTGCTTCTACCTGGTACCTATGAAAAAAGTATAAAGGCACAAAAACATCTTCTAAAGTAGAGTAGGTTTCTCCCGTCTTTATATTATCCACCGAAAAATTGTCAATACCTAAGGCTCTAACTTTTAAAACATGATCTAACTCTTCTGAAGGACTACTCCCATTGTCCCACAAATGACTCAATGCATTGGTAACCCCTTTAGGTCTGGCATCTTGATCTGTACTATACCTCAATCCTTTATTTTGTGCCGCTTCTAGAATGGCATTTAATTCTTGTGATTCATTTTCTCCTTCGGTAAAATCTGAATAAGAATACGCTACGCTTACTTTATCCCAAGCTCCAATTCCGCTTACATATGCTTCTGAAAAATCTATCTTACCTTTCTTAATGCTAAACTTAGGATGTGGATAATCCATCACTGAAGCATTCATATTGGTACTTGCTGCAAAATTATGTGCAAATCCTAGGGTGTGCCCAATTTCATGTGCTGATAGTTGGCGTATTCTAGCCAGGGCTAGTGCTAACATTGGTTGATAGTTATCATCTCGCGTTTCGAAAGGTTTATCCATCAATGCTTGCGCGATCAAAAAATCTTGACGGATACGTAAGCTACCCAAGCTTACATGTCCTTTTATAATCTCTCCCGTCCTGGGATCCGTAATACTACTCCCATAACTCCACCCTCTTGTAGAACGGTGCACCCATTGTATCACATTATATCTGGCATCTAAAGGATCTGCATCTGCTGGTAACATTTTTAATTGAAATGCATCTTTATATCCAATAGCTTCAAATGCTTGATTCCACCATTTTCCTCCTTCTAATAAAGCACTTCTTACGGGCTCAGGGGTTCCATTATCTAAATAATAGACAATAGGTGCAACCGCCTCACTAATTTCTGCCTGAGGATTTTTCTTTTCCAAACGATGTCTTCTAATAAATTGTTTTAAAATGGACTCCTGAACCGGAGTAGCGTAATCATAATAAGAAAAAGGGTAAGAACCACTTCTAGGATCATAAACTCTCTTTTTAAAATTATCATCCGGCAATGCTATAAAAGAATGGTGCTGCGCTACAGTAACTAAATCTGCATTAGGAACCACGCTTCTTAATTCTGACCCTTTAGCATCACCTTTGAAAGTTAATATCACGTCTAACTCCACATTATTAGGAAATGCTTTTGTACGTTCTAAATTAAATGCACTCTTACTTTTATCCAGGCTATATGATCCTTGTTGTGCCCTCTTTAATCTACTAGACACTCCATGAGTATCTTGCATTAGAAAATCCGTAATATCAATCACATAAACACCATTTTTCTCTTCTTCAATTTTAAAACCAAATAAGACAGAAGTGGCAAAAGCCTGCGTTACCGATTTTTTCTCCAAAACATTATCCGTTAAAGCTCTATATTTTAAGTTAGGCTGAATTAATAACAATTTGTTTCCTGCTTTTTTAAAATAAACCACTTGCTCATTTCCCAACTGTCCACGGTCTAAACCAATATCATTACTTCCTATTCCATTACTTAAGGCATAAACATATAAAAATTCTTTATTCAGTTCGTTTACCTCTAAGTACACTTTATCATTTTGACTATCATAAGAGAAATTAAACAGCCCTCTAAATTTCTGAAAACTCTTTTGTTTCTCTGCGAGCTGTGCTGTAATAGATAGTGTAGTTAATAATAAAATTAGGAGGGGTAATTTCTTCGATATCATTTCAGATGGTTTTAGCTTTTAAAGCTATAAAAAAACAATGGAATGGGTAACCAAATAGCCCTAAAATAGGAAATTAAGCAATTTGTTAATTTTTAGTATTTATTTTTATTTGAATAGTAAAATACAGCGTGTTTATTATCAATTTACCACTCCTGAATTTAATGAAAACCAGTACCTTAACTAAAACTCTAACCCTATGACAAATATTGAAAATAAAATATTTTCTTCGTACCAACGAGATAGTCAATTGTATGATGAAATTTTTGACGAAGGAGGAGCTATTAAGCAAGTATATCAAAAATTATTTAATCTGTATGGAGAACATTCTATTGAAGATTATGTCAAGCTAAATTCAAAAGCAAAATCTTCTTTTTTCAATCAAGGTATAACTTTTCAAGTATATGGAGATAAAGAAACTAAAGAGAAAATTTTTCCTTTTGATCTTTTCCCAAGAATTATTGACCCTGAAGAATGGGAAATAATAGAAAAAGGATCCATACAACGCAGTAAAGCCTTAAATCTGTTTTTATGGGATATTTACCACGACAAAAACATCATCCGAGATGGTATTGTTCCCATGGATTTGATTAGCTCCTCTGCTAACTATTTAGATCAAATGAATGGTGTAGATCCTCCTGGTGGTATCTACAACCATATTTCTGGTATAGACGTGATTAAACATAACGACGGGAAATACTATGTTTTAGAAGATAATATCCGTTGTCCATCGGGTGTTAGTTATGTTATTTGTAATAGAACAGCTTTAAAACGTGCTCTTTTTGGGGTTTTCAACCATTATCAAACCTATTCTGTAACCAATTACGCCGAAAATTTATTAGATCTCCTCGAAAGTGTAAAACCGCAAGGAGTGGATATCCCAAACTGTGTAGTAATTACTCCAGGAATGTATAACTCTGCCTTTTATGAGCATTCTTATTTAGCAAAAACAATGGGGGTTGAACTAGTAGAAGGACGGGATTTGTTTGTAGAGAATGATTTTGTCTATATGAAAACTATTAAGGGTCCTGTTAAAGTAGATATAATCTACAGGAGAATTGATGATCAATTCTTAGACCCATTAGAATTTAGGTCAGATTCTGCCATTGGCGTTCCTGGCTTATTTGCTGCTTATAAAAAGGGGAATGTAACTTTGGCGAATGCACCAGGAACAGGAGTTGCCGATGACAAAGCCGTTTATACCTATATGCCTCAAATTATAAAATACTATTTAGACGAAGAACCAATTTTAAATAATGTACATACCTATCATTGTTCGAGACCAGAAGAACTAAAATATGTCCTAGAACATATACATGAACTAGTCATTAAACCTGTCGATGAAGCTGGGGGATACGGAATATCTATTGGTAATCGCTTATCTACATCAGAAATTAAACTAGTCAAAGAGCAAATAATGGAGAGCCCTAGGAAATATGTAGCACAACCTATCATGTCGCTTTCTGTTCACCCCACATATATTGATGAAACGGAAGAATTTGAACAACGGCATGTTGATTTAAGAACATTTACAGTGCTAGGCAAAGACAAAGAATTTGTACTCAAAGGCGGTCTAACGAGAGTTGCTCTTCAAAAAGGAAATCTAATTGTAAACTCATCCCAAGGGGGTGGATCCAAGGACACTTGGGTTCTAAAAAACATATAACATATGCTTGCAAGAGTCGCTAACAACCTATTCTGGATGGGTCGATATATAGAACGTTCAGAACATATTGCCCGCTACCTTAATGTAAATTATTTTTCTTCCCTTGATGCGCCAAACCAACTTTCGCAATCAAGACAATTTGTTTTGAGATCCATGTTATTTATGGCAGGAGATCCTGAAGTAGATGACGGCAAACAGCTTTCAGAAGAAAATGTATTATATAAAATTGGAGTTGATCCTAACACCCCCTATTCCATTATTAATAATGTAAAATTAGCACGTGAAAATGCCAATAGCGCTAGAGACCTAATATCTACAGAATTGTATGAGGCTATAAATAAGTTTTACCATTTTATTCTAAATTATGACGCCGCGATATTCGTAAAAAATGGCTTACATGACTTTACATTGCATATCACTGAGATGACCGATATTTTAAGAGGTAAAATACGAGGTACTTTATTACATGACCCAGTATATGCAATTATTATGTTAGGAATAAATATGGAGCGGGCTACCCAAGTAATCCGAATAATAAATGCAAAATACAATGACGCTCTAAACTCTCAAGGCGGCTACGGAGACAATTTTAGTAAAAGTTTTGAGTGGACCACCCTGTTGAAATGTGCGGAATCTTACGATATGATGAGAAGGCATTACAAAAAAACCCCTACGAGTGTTTCAACCTTAGAGTTTCTAATTCTAAATCCAAACTGCCCCCGTTCTATAATGAATAGTTTAAATCAGGTTTATAGGCATATTAAAGTTTTAGATACCTCTACGAACTATAATAAAAACGCTACCGCTTTCTTAATCGGCAAGGTACGTTCAGAGATTCAATATAAACACATCGAAGAAATTGAGTGTAATATTCAAGCATTTATTGAAAATATTTTAAATAATTTATCTGAAATAAGTTTAAAAATGGAAAAAGAATTTTTTAATTATTAAACTTAGTATACGGCTTTAACTTAGGCTAAATTTCTTAAAATTATGCCACTAGAATACATCATTAGGTACAATACTACCAATACTTATGAAAATAAAGTACACAGTGCTCATTGGCAATTTTTAATTATCCCAGAGACTAACGAATCTCAAGATTTTATCACTACAGACTTCAACAATTCTTTGGCAGCAATCAATGAGTTTTCAGTGAATGGTTATGGTTTTAATACGATAAGAGTAAACCCTAGAAAAAAATTCAACCAAATTACTTTTAACGCTGAGTTCAAAGTTTTAAAAAAAGGTGCCAACCCCTTTGAATTTAATCCTTCACAAAATATAAAAGAGGATTATCTGAAGCTAAATTCATTAAATTTTAAAGTAGATTTTGATCAATTTTTAAAAAACACCCCTTTTACAACTTTACCCGATAGCAGTGTAGGGTTATATCAATTGGATGATACGCTATCAATATTTGATAATTTACAAGCTTTAAATACTTGGACGTATCAATCTATTTATTTTAAAGTTGATGTTACCGATGTGAATACCACACTTGACAAGGTCATCACCAAAAGACACGGTGTTTGCCAAGATTTTACGCATTTATTTTGCGCCATTGCGCGTGATTATAAGATACCTACAAGGTATGTATCGGGTTACTTGCACCAAGGAAATGGATATTTTGGCGATTCTCAAATGCATGCTTGGGCTGAAGCCTATATTCCTAATATAGGCTGGGTAGGTTTTGATCCCACCAATAATTTGCTCGTAGCATCTAATCACATTAAAGTTTGTCATGGAAAAGACTACCAAGATTGCGCCCCTTTAAAAGGAATTGTATATAGCCAAGGGCAAAATGAAACCCAATATTCCGTTCAAGTAATTAGTCAACAACAGTAAGACATCTTTTTTATCTTTAGTAGAGAATAGCTATAAAAAGAAGCTTATTTTTGTTTTAAATAAAATAGATAATGATAATTACTACAGACCAATACAAAGGTCTTTTAGATCGCCTTGGTGCGTTAAGGAGGTATCTTTGACGTTGATACCAAACTAATAGAGATAGAGAATGAACAAGAAAAAACATTAGCACCGGACTTTTGGGATAATCCTCAAAAAGCTCAGGAGCATATGAAGTTTATACAATCTAAGAAAAAATGGGTTGATGATTACAACACCGCAGAAGCTTTAGTGACCGATCTTGAAGTGCTAATAGAATTTCAAAAAGAAGGTGCTATTACAGAAGAAGAGGTAGAAAAACATTATACAAAGACCTTAGATACGCTAGAGAGTTTAGAGTTTAAGAACATGCTTTCTGAGGAAGGTGATGAGCTTCCAGCTATTCTACAAATTACAGCCGGTGCGGGAGGTACCGAAAGTTGTGATTGGGCCGCTATGTTAATGCGAATGTATATGATGTGGAGTGAAAAAAACGGCTTCAAAATAAAAGAACTTAATTACCAAGAAGGAGATGTCGCTGGTATTAAAACAGTAACTCTAGAAATTGATGGGGAATTTGCTTTTGGTTGGTTAAAAGGTGAAAATGGCGTGCATAGATTGGTACGGATCTCTCCTTTTGATAGTAATGCGAAACGCCATACTTCTTTCGCCTCTGTCTATGTGTATCCTTTAGTAGATGATAGTATAGAGATAGATATTAATCCTGCTGATATTGAAATTACAACAGCAAGATCTTCTGGTGCTGGAGGGCAAAACGTTAACAAGGTAGAGACAAAAGTTCAATTGACGCATAAACCAAGTGGAATTCAAATTTCGTGTTCAGACTCTCGTTCGCAACATGATAATAGAGCTACAGCATTAAAAATGCTTAAGTCACAGCTTTATGAAATAGAATTACGTAAAAAGATGGAAGCGCGCCAAGAAATTGAATCTACTAAAATGAAGATTGAATGGGGTTCCCAAATTAGAAACTATGTCATGCATCCTTATAAATTGGTCAAAGATGTGCGCACAGGTGCCGAAACAGGAAACGTTGATGCTGTGATGGATGGTAACATTGATACGTTTTTAAAAGCTTTTCTAATGATGATGGGCCAGAAAGACGAAGAATAACCTTTTAATTGAAAAAATAATGATTAAAATATATCATAATCCCCGATGTTCAAAATCTAGAGAGGGTTTAGCTGTTCTAGAGAACTCTAACAGAGATTTTGAAATAGTGAAGTATCTAGAAAAACCAATGACAGAAAAAGAGCTTACAGAAATTGTAAAGCTTCTAGGTATTCCTGCTATTGATTTAGTTCGGAAAAATGAGAAAATTTGGAAAGAAGAATTTAAAGGAAAAGTAATATCCGAAGAAGCAGTGATAAAAGCTATGGTTGCAAACCCAAAGCTCATAGAACGACCAATTATTGTAAATGGTAGTAAAGCCGTAATTGGACGCCCTTCTTCCAATATTCAATCTATTATATAATTTGCTATTCTTTGGCATAAAACTTGGTTAAATCATTTTAACAAACTTTTAACCAAGTTCATTTAAACCTTATTTTAGTTTTATAATCTTATAATATTAT
This sequence comes from Cellulophaga sp. HaHa_2_95, assembly GCF_019278565.1. The sequence goes on from NZ_CP058988.1 coordinate 3,036,328, forward strand.
TAACCATGAAAATATTTTTAAACTCTTTTATTGCAATTTTAGCACTAGTTGTATCATCTGTAGAGGTGAATGCTCAGTACGGTAATGGTTATGGAAACGGTAGCGGAAACGGTTATGGTAGACAACGAAACTCTATACCGCAAGCGCAAACGCCACAAGAAGAGCCAAAAGCTTTGACTGCAGAAGAGATTGTTGATAATGAAATGCCTAACATCACGGAATCTGTAGGACTAAATCCTTTTGAAGAAGCTATTGTTAGAAGTATTTTAACCAAAAGTGTGCAGAAACGTATTGAATTACAAATTTTAAAATTGGCTCCTGAAAAAACAAGAGAGGCCATGGAAAAAATTGTAAAAGAGCAAGAAGAAGAATTAAGAGCAGGCTTGCCGGAAGATAAATATGAAGCTTTCGAAAAATTACAAAAAGACAGATTCAAGACAAAAAAGAAAAAAAAGAAAAAAAAGAAGAACAAAGATTAACTAAAAAAAAGCATGAAACTACTACTACCAATTACCCTACTACTATCATTATTTAGCTTAACCGCTCAGCGACCGCAAGAGCAAAACCCCATAAAAATATCAGGAACTGTAGTAGAACAAGATACAGGACAACCTTTAGAATACGCTACACTTGTACTACAGAGCGTAGAAGATCCTAGCAAAATTTCTGGTGGTATTACTAATGAATCTGGAAAATACGAGGTAGAAGCACTACCTGGAAAATACAATGTAAGTATTGAATATATAGGATACAAGACCTATAGACTCCCCAATCAAACGCTTTCAAAGTCTATAAATTTAGGAACTATTAAACTAAATCCTGATGTTTCTCAATTAGAAGGTGTTGAAGTGGTTGCTGAAAAAACTACTGTTGAGGTTCGTTTGGACAAAAAAGTATATAACATAGGTAAAGATCTTACCACAAGCGGCGCTAATGTTAGTGATGCGCTTAATAACGTACCCTCAGTGACTGTAGATGTAGATGGAGCTATTAGCTTAAGAGGTAATGAAAATGTTAGAATCTTAATCAATGGAAAACCTTCTGCCATGGCTGGTTTTGGTTCTACAGATGCCTTACGTCAACTTCCTGCGGACGCTATTGAAAAAGTAGAAGTAATTACGAGCCCATCTGCTAGATATGATGCTGAAGGTACCGCAGGTATTTTAAACATCATTTTACGAAAAGAAAAAACTTTAGGATTTAACGGCTCTATAAACACGACTATAGGCCACCCTACTTCTAGTCAAATTAGTAGTAATTTAAACTTACGTACGGACAAGTTCAATATTTTTAATACTTTAGGATATTCGTACCGTACTTCTCCGGGTAACGCCTATTTTGATAACACCTACACGACGGGCGATTATGATCGCATTTTTGAAGATAGAGATATCACTAGAAAAGATAAATCTTTCAATGCCAACATAGGACTTGAATATTTCTTGACCGAAAAATCATCTATAACGGCTAGCGTTTTTGGGCGTTTTTCTGATGAATCTGATATTACAGAAAACGAAAGTCAGCGTTATGAAGGCACTACAGTGACAAATGAAACTTTCCGTACGGAAGATGAAGGCCAAGATGATAAAAGTTATCAAGTGTCCTTAAACTATACTAATAACTTTAATGACAAAGGGCATAAGTTAACTTCAGATTTTCAATATTCTTATGATGTTGAGGATATCTTGACCACCATAGTAGAAAACAATACTATCCCTGATACAGCGCTCTTAGCTAGAGAAAATATTTACGAAGATGAAACTCAGAATGAATACTTATTTCAGGTAGATTATGTACTTCCAATGGGCGATGCTCAATTTGAAGCTGGTTATCGTGGAAATTTTGAACAAAGCATTACAGATTATCAATTAGACACGTTAAACCAAGGGACCAATCAATTTGCTACCAATTTAGATTTGACAAATAAGTTTACTTATGACGAAAATATAAATGCCTTTTACTCTCAATATGGTAATAAATATGGCCAGTTCTCTTTCCTTTTAGGTTTACGATTAGAAAACACACAATTAAAGGGTAAGGTAGATTCTGAATACGATGAAGAAGCGTTACAAGAAGTTCTAGGATCTGAGATAGATTTAAATTTTGACAAAAACTACTTAGGCCTCTTCCCTACTGTAAACTTAATCTTTGAATTAAGTGATATGGAAAGCATCTCTTTAGGGTACAATAGAAGAATTAACAGACCAAGAGGCCGTTATATCAACCCTTTCCCATCAAGATCTAGTAGAACAAATGTATTTCAAGGAAATCCAGATTTAGATCCAGCTTATGCGAATGCATTTGATTTAGGATACCTAAAGCGATGGAAAAAATTAACCTTAACTTCTTCTATTTATTATCAAAAAGAAACCAATTCATTTGAAAGAATCCAAGAGGAGACCGGTGAGCTTACTTCTGATGGTATTAGCATCATAAGATCATTACCTATTAATTTATCTTCTAACCAGCGTATTGGTGCTGAATTAGGAATCTTGTATAATCCTGCAAAATGGTTGCGTCTAAACGGAAGCTTCAATTTCTTTCAATTTGAAACAGAAGGAATTTTTAATGAGGTAGATTATGGTGCTAAAAATACAAGTTGGTTTTCTAGATTCAGTTCTAAAGTATCATTACCGGCTAGTATTGATTGGCAAACCAATGTGTTTTACAGAGGCCCATCAGAGAATTCTCAAACAGAAAGCAAAAGCATGACTTTTGTAAGTCTGGCCTTTAGTAAAGATGTATTTGGAGATAATGGAACACTATCCCTTAACGTAAGTGACTTATTCAATTCTGCTAAAAGAAGATCTTTCACAGAAACAGAATTTTTCACTTCAGAGAGTGAGTTTCAATGGAGAAGAAGACAAATTACACTTGGTTTGGTGTATAGATTCAATCAACCAAAAGGAAAAACGAAACAAAGAGGACAACAAAGAAATGATGATGATGGTGGGGATGAATTTTAAAAATCAACGCACCAATAGAAACAAAAAAAGAAGCCAAATGGCTTCTTTTTTTTATAGTATAAACTAAGAATGTAGAAACGAATTAAAGTCTCTTATTCCTCGTTGTTTAATTTCGCTTTTCTAGCATCACGCTTTTCTTTGAAAAATTCTATAAGATTTCCTCCTAACCAGTAAGGTATTACAAAAGTTAATAAGAAAATCATTAGCCAAAAACCGATTGTTAAAATGGTTAAAAACGCTAAAAAACCTAAATATTGGTCAAATTCAAACATGCTATTAATTTTTATTATTACAAAGATACTTTGAAAATGATGAATAGTACAAATGAATTTAAAAAAAATCTATAAAAAATTTCTAGAGACTCCAAAAAAAAATCACAATACAATATCTTTGTACTATACTTTAATAAATTTCTTATGAGTTATAGAATAGAAAAAGATACGATGGGTAATGTAGAAGTCCCTTCTGACAAATACTGGGGCGCGCAAACACAACGCTCAAGAAACAACTTTAAGATAGGTCCTGTAGGCTCTATGCCATTAGATATTGTCTATGGTTTTGCTTATTTAAAAAAAGCTGCTGCCTACGCCAATCATAAATTAGGTGTTCTTTCGGAAGAAAAAAGAGATTTAATCGCAAAAGTGTGTGATGAAATTCTATCTAAGAAACATGACGATCAATTTCCTTTAGTTATTTGGCAAACAGGTTCTGGTACCCAAAGTAATATGAACGTTAATGAAGTTATCGCCAATAGAGCTCAAGAACTTGCTGGTAAGGTTATAGGTGAAGGCGATAAGGTAATACAACCTAATGACGATGTCAACAAATCTCAATCTTCTAATGATACGTTTCCTACCGGGATGCATATTGCCGCTTACAAGAAAATAGTTGAGGTTACTATTCCTGGAGTTACACAATTAAGAGATACGTTACATAAAAAAACTATCGAATTTAAAAATGTTGTGAAAATTGGACGTACCCATTTAATGGATGCTACCCCCCTCACCTTAGGACAAGAATTCTCTGGATATGTATCTCAATTAGATCACGGATTAAAAGCATTAAAAAATACATTACCACATTTAGCAGAACTTGCTCTTGGAGGAACTGCTGTAGGTACTGGTTTAAATACTCCAGAAGGATATGATGTGATGGTGGCAGATTTTATAGCTGAATTTACAGGGTTACCTTTTGTAACTGCTGAAAATAAATTTGAGGCTCTAGCTGCGCATGATGCTATTGTTGAAAGCCATGGTGCCTTAAAACAATTAGCTGTTTCTTTAAACAAAATTGTTAATGATATTAGAATGATGGCATCAGGACCACGTTCAGGTATTGGAGAAATTATTATCCCTGCTAATGAACCAGGAAGTTCTATTATGCCAGGAAAAGTAAACCCTACACAATGTGAGGCGTTAACTATGGTTTGTGCACAAGTTATGGGTAACGATGTTGCTATTAGTGTTGGTGGTACTCAAGGACATTATGAACTTAATGTTTTTAAACCTATGATGGCTGCAAATATTTTACAATCTGCCGAATTAATCGGAGATGCTTGTGTAAGTTTTGAAGAAAATTGTGCGGTAGGTATTGAGCCGAATCATGAAGTTATTAAGCAATTACTTAATAATTCATTAATGTTGGTTACAGCCTTAAATACTAAAATTGGCTATTACAAAGCTGCTGAAATTGCGAACACAGCTCATAAAAACGGAACGACCTTAAAAGAAGAAGCCGTTAATTTAGGTTATGTATCTGCTGAAGACTATGATGATTGGGTAAAACCAGAAGAAATGGTTGGAACATTAAAATAGTAGCTAAGAAATATAGTCTATAAAAGAAAGGGGTAATCTTTAATAAGATTACCCCTTTTTTGTTAATGGTTAGTCTAAGACTATTTTAAAGTGAACTTGCTAGTTCCTAATAACTTAAGCTTGTTATCATAAACATTAACCATATAGTTTCCTTTTTGGAAATCACCTGATGGCTTATTGATATAATCACAAACATCTAAAGCTTTGTTCTCATAGTAGAAAGAAGTTGCTTTACTGTACGTTACAGAAGCTCCAGCATCACTAGTTTTAGTAAAACTCTCTCCTAATACATTTCCTTGAGGATCTAAAACTTCGATATAGAAAGCTTTATCACCTGCTTGAGCAATAGTATTGTTTGTTAATGTAAAACAAACTTTAAATTTATCTGTTGCACCTGCTCTAGAAGTAGATACTAATTTACCGCTGTTACGCTCTTTTACTGCGTCTACAGCTAATTTAGAAATGTTTAATGCTGAACCTCTTTCTACAACATTTGCTAATTGTGTATTTTGAACTACTAAAGAATCGTTGAAAACTGTTTGCTTTTCTAATTCTGTGAAAGTACTATCTCTTTCCATTACTAATCTTCCGTTAGAACGTGTAAGCGAATCTACTTTTCTGATTAATTGTTGTCTTTCTTTAGTTAAAATACTCACTTGTCTTCTGTATTTTCCTAAAGCAGAAATATCAAGTTTCATCGTTTTTACAGAATCTATATATTTTGCAATATTATCTCTAGCACTAACTAACTCTTCATTAGTTGCATTACTTTCTAAAATTGCTTTGTCATATTCAGAACGTAAGCTTGTCAAATCTTCAACAACTAATTCTTTTTCTTTGCTAAGCTTGTCTGTGTTGTCTTGCTTTTCTTTATAAAGACTCACGGTATAAATTACCAATCCAACCAACAATACTAGTAATAGACCAGCTATTACTTTTAATCCATTGTTACTTTTTGTTTCTGCCATAATTTAAAAAATTAAAGTTCTTTTTAGTTTTCCTCTTACGAGGGCGTTTGTTTGTATCAGAAATATATACGTTTTAAACTTATTTTTAGATTTTTTAGGCAAAAAATAGTTCTCAAATGCCTTAATTTTAAGCTGTTTTAAAACAATAAAATATGGCAATTACTATAATACCCTATGAACCAATACATTCCAAAGCCTTTCACGATTTGAATGTAGAATGGTTAAAAAAATATTTTTATGTAGAAGAAAAAGATAAAGAACTACTTAATGATTGCGAAAACACTATTTTGAAAAAAGATGGTCACATTTTCTTTGCAAAGTATGAAGGAAAAATCGTTGGCTGTTTTTCGTTCCTTAAAATTAGTGCTAGCACTTTTGAGTTAGGAAAGATGGCGGTTAGTGAAAAATACCAAGGACTAAAAATTGGACAAGAGCTTTTAAAATTTGCTATAGCTTTTGGAAAGGAAAGCAATTGGGATAAAATTATATTGTATTCAAGTACAAAATTGCCACACGCCCTTTACCTTTATGAAAAATATAATTTCGAAAAAGTTCCTATTGAAAAGGACTTACCGTATGAACGAAGTGATATTAAAATGGAATTACAATTAAAATAAAACACTTATGAAAAAGTTAGTTACCCTAAGTCTCTTAGGAATTTTAGCAATAGCTTGTAAAGAGAATGAAAAGAAAGAGCCTATATCAGAAACGTCACCTGAAGTTACAGAAACAATAGCAACCACCAAGGAGCTTGTAAACGTAACACCCATAGAACATGCTTCTACTGTTTTGCAATGGGGAGAAACCACCATATATATTGATCCCGTTGGAGGAGCAGCTGCCTATAATGATCAAAAGAATCCAAATCTTCTGCTGATTACAGATATACATGGGGATCATTTAAGTGTTGAAACTCTAGATTCTTTAGACCTTTCTACTACTAAAATAATAGTTCCACAGGCTGTAGCAGACAAATTACCAGAAAAATATACTGCTCAGCTACATATTTTGGCCAATGGAGCTACACAAGAATTTGACGGTATTTCGATAGAAGCTATACCGATGTACAACCTCAGAGAAGAAGCTTTACAATTCCACACCAAAGGAAGAGGAAACGGTTATGTATTAAGTAAAGGTGATGAGCGCATTTATTTCTCAGGAGATACCGAAGACATAACAGAAATGCGTGCCTTAAAAAATATTGACAAAGCCTTCATTTGTATGAACCTACCCTATACGATGACGGAAGAAAGTGCCGCTAGTGCTGTTTTAGCATTTAAACCAAAGCAAGTATACCCATATCATTATAGAGGAAAACCAGACGTGAGTGATGTTGTTAAATTTAGAAAATTAGTCAATGAAGGTGACCCAACTATTGAAGTAATTCAGTTGGATTGGTACCCGAAGATGGATTATTAATAAGCCTAAAGCAAAAGAAAATATTCTAGGCATCGTAGTAATTACATTGATTATACATCTCAGCTTATAGAAGTTCATCTTACAAATCTATCAATACAATTGAATTTTTAATAGATAGCGATAATCAATTATAACGGTTTATAAAGTATCAAAATAAAAAGGCCTTCCACATTTGGAAGGCCTTTTTATTGTAGTCAAACAATTCGGTACTTATCGAATCAGTTTTTTATACTTGATACGTTTTGGCATTAAATCGCCACCCAAACGCTTCTTCTTGTTCTCTTCATAATCAGAAAATGACCCTTCAAAGAAATATACCTGAGAATCTCCTTCAAAAGCTAAAATGTGGGTACAAATACGATCTAAGAACCAACGGTCGTGAGAAATAACTACCGCACAACCTGCAAAATTTTCTAAACCTTCTTCCAAAGCTCTTAAGGTGTTTACATCAAGATCATTCGTAGGCTCATCCAAAAGAAGTACATTGCCTTCTTCTTTCAATGTCATGGCTAAGTGTAAACGGTTACGTTCACCTCCAGACAACATGTTCACTTTTTTATTTTGTTCACTTCCTGAAAAGTTAAATCTACTTAGGTAGGCACGAGAATTTACTTGACGGCCACCCATCATGATCATTTCTTGTTCGTCACTAAAGTTTTGCCAAATAGTTTTTTCTGGATCTATATTAGAGTGACTCTGATCTACATAGGCAATTTTAGCAGTTTCACCCACTACAAATTCTCCCTTATCCGCATTCTCTTCTCCCATAACCATTCTAAAAATGGTTGTTTTACCGGCACCGTTTGGACCAATAACACCTACAATACCTGCTTGAGGAAGTTTAAAATTAAGATCTTCATATAACAGCTTATCCCCGTACGCCTTACTTACACCAATAGCTTCAATTACATTCGTACCTAAACGAGGTCCGTTAGGAATGTAAATTTCTAGTTTTTCATCAAGTTGTTTTTGATCTTGACTCATTAACTTATCATAGTTATTCAAACGCGCTTTTTGCTTTGTTTGACGTCCTTTTGCACCTTGGCGTACCCATTCTAATTCTCGCTCTAAAGTCTTTTGGCGTTTAGAAGCTACTTTACTTTCATCTGCCATACGTTTAGATTTCTGATCTAACCAGCTAGAATAGTTCCCTTTCCAAGGAATACCTTCACCTCTATCCAATTCTAAAATCCAGCCTGCAACATTATCCAAAAAGTACCTATCATGCGTTACTGCAATAACGGTACCCTTGTACTCTGCTAAATGATGTTCTAACCAATGCACAGATTCTGCATCCAAGTGGTTCGTAGGTTCATCTAATAATAAAATTTCAGGTTCTTGTAATAATAAGCGACACAAAGCAACACGTCTACGCTCTCCTCCAGATAATACTCCTATTTTTTTATCTGGCTCTGGCGTGCGTAAAGCATCCATGGCAATTTCTAGTTTTGTATCTAGTTCCCAAGCGTTAGAAGCATCAATCTGATCTTGTAATTCTGCTTGGCGCGCCATTAACTTATCCATCTTATCTGCATCAGAATATACTTCTTCCAATCCAAACATATCATTTATCTTATTGTACTCATCAAGAATAGCGACCGTATCTGCTACACCTTCTTTTACAATTTCTAGAACTGTCTTTTCTTCATCTAATTGTGGTTCTTGCTCTAGATAGCCTACACGGTATCCTGGAGAAAAAACAACATCGCCTTGATAATTTTTATCGGCACCAGCTATAATTTTTAGAAGTGTTGATTTACCTGATCCGTTAAGACCTAAAATTCCGATTTTAGCGCCATAAAAAAAGCTTAGATAAATATTTTTTAATACTGGAGTATTTGCCGTTTTAAAGGTTTTTGTAACCCCAGACATGGAGAAAATTACTTTCTTATCGTCAGACATATGTGTTTAACTATATTTAATTGTTTGTACTTTAATTTGTGGTAAAATTTAAACTCTTCCTTTTAAGGCATTAAAAACCCAAGCAATTGCTAAAAATCCGATTCCAACAGCTGCAAACCCATAACCTGCAACCTCGTAGTACCTAAAAGCTCCTAAAGCTATTAAAGATAATCCTACAAAAATCATTATAAAAGTAGCCCATGCGAGTACCGTGTTTTTATTCATTCCCATAATATCTTGTAATTTTAGTTCGTTGGTGGGGTCAAATATCGTTATTTTAAGGAGTTTTCTATTTAGAAACTGCAACTTTTATTCCTCAAAAGGAAAAACAATACCCGCTTTTACTCTTATGACATCTAATAGTCCTATTAAATTCATACTATCCTCATGACTCCAATTGGTGCTTTCTATAGCTCCGTTTGCTAAACATTTTTGAACTTCTAAAATCTCATAATAATACCCCCTACCCTTAGTAGGTAAATCAAATTTCGTAATTTCTTCGTTAAGTTCCAACTCAAAACCTTGCGCTTCATGCCATTTCGGGTTTATAAAAATGGTTCCTTTGGTTCCTGAAATTTCAGCTTTCATTTCCGATTTAGAATTTAACCCACTATATAAAACAGCCTGAGCATCTGGATAATCAAGAATCATAGCTGTTTGCATTTCTATTCCAGTCTTATAAAATTTAGAAGAAGCCATAGTAGCTTCCGGATTCCCTAATATTAAATAAGACAAAAAAACAGGATAAATCCCTATATCTAACAAAGAACCTCCCGCTAAGTTTGGGTTTAATAATCTATTCTCATCGTCTCTATGCAAGGCTGGAAATGCAAAATCTGCATGTATATATTTAATAGCCCCCAAAACACCTTCGGCAATTAATTCTGTTACTTTCTGGATTGTAGGGTTAAAACGGCTCCACAACGCTTCCATCAAAAAAACATTATTCTCTTTCGCGGCGGCAATCATTTTTGTAACCTCTTCCGTATTCACCCCTAAAGGTTTCTCACATAAAATATGCTTCCCATAATACATAGCAGCAATAGCCAATTTAGCATGAAAAGAATGTGGCGTTGCAATATAGATCACATCTACTTCTGCGCATTTAAATAGCTCTTCATAACTGCCAAATGCATATTTTGAGACATAAATTTTTGAGAATTTCTCAGCTTTTTCAATACTTCTGGAAGCTACCGCTACCAATTCAGAATCTTCAACTAAAGCCAAATCTTTTACAAAGTGATTTGCAATACTGCCCAATCCTACTATTCCCCAACGTAGTTTTTGTTTCATTTTCTCTTTATATATTATCAAAGTTAATCAATAATTACTCCTTATATTTATACCCATTAAAGAAATTTTAATACGTATGGATATCAACTTCAATAAAAACGAAGATCATAATAAATTACTTTTATCAGCATTAAAAAAAAGACTGACTGCCGTTAAATTAGGGGGTGGCAAAAGTAGAATTGAAAAACAACATGCTCAAGGTAAAATGACAGCCAGAGAGCGTATTGATTATTTATTGGATAATAAAGCAGATGCTATAGAAATTGGTGCATTTGTTGGCGACGGCATGTATAAAGAGCACGGCGGATGCCCTTCTGGAGGGGTTGTGGTTAAAATTGGTTATATAAAAGGCAAACAATGTATTGTGGTTGCCAATGACGCTACTGTAAAAGCAGGAGCTTGGTTTCCTATTACTGCCAAAAAGAATTTAAGAGCTCAAGAAATTGCCATAGAAAACAAATTACCAATTATTTACTTGGTAGATAGTGCAGGTGTCTATTTACCCTTGCAAGATGAAATTTTCCCAGACAAAGAGCATTTTGGGCGCATTTTTAGAAATAATGCAGTGATGAGCAGTATGGGTATAACACAAATATCTGCTGTCATGGGGAGTTGTGTTGCCGGTGGTGCCTATTTACCAATAATGAGTGACGAAGCGCTAATTGTAGATAAAACAGCAAGCATCTTTTTAGCAGGAAGTTATTTGGTAAAAGCTGCTATTGGGGAAAGTATTGATAATGAAACATTGGGTGGTGCTACTACACATTGTGAGATAAGTGGTGTAACCGATTATAAATCTAAAGATGATGCTGACGCCTTAGATACCATTAAAAACATCATGAGTAAGATTGGTGATTTTGATAAAGCTGGTTATAACAGAGTAAAGGCTGAAAAACCAAAAGAAAATCCGCAAGACATATACGGGATCTTACCCAAATCAAGATCTGACCAGTATGATATGGTTGAAATCATAAAACGATTAGTAGATGATTCTGATTTTGAACAATACAAAGAAGGGTATGGTAAAACCATATTAACAGGTTATGCTCGCATTGATGGTTGGGCTGTGGGTATTGTAGCTAACCAACGTAAGGTGGTAAAAACTACCAATGGAGAAATGCAATTTGGAGGCGTAATTTATTCGGATTCTGCAGATAAGGCAACACGTTTTATTGCCAACTGCAACCAGAAGAAAATTCCGTTAGTATTTTTACAAGACGTTACCGGCTTTATGGTAGGAAGTAAAAGTGAACATGGCGGTATTATAAAAGATGGGGCAAAAATGGTCAATGCTGTGAGTAATTCTGTAGTCCCAAAATTTACGATTATTATTGGAAATAGTTACGGCGCTGGTAATTACGCAATGTGCGGTAAAGCTTATGACCCACGATTAATTGCTGCATGGCCTAGTGCTGAACTAGCTGTAATGAGTGGTAATTCTGCCGCTAAGGTATTATTGCAAATAGAGAAAGCCTCTTTAAAGAAAAAAGGAGAAGAGATTACCCCTGAGAAAGAGGCCGAATTATTTAGCAAGATAAAGAACCGATATGATGATCAGGTTTCTCCATATTATGCGGCATCGCGTTTATGGACCGATGGTATTATTGACCCACTAGATACTCGTAAATGGATTTCTATGGGAATTGATGCTGCGAATCATGCTCCCATAGAAAAACCTTTTAATTTAGGCGTTATTCAAGTTTAATTCCCTTGATGATTTTTTATACGCGGAATAAGAAGTAATTCCGTTTGTCTGCCATTCACATATCTAAATCCGTTTTCGCCATAGAACCCTGCTTCTTCAAGCATAATGCGAATATCTCTATTCCATTCTGGAACCGTAATGGTGGTATTTAACTCTATAGCGTAAACGGTATTTTTGTTTAGAGGGTATTTGTCTCCATCATCTTTCATCACCCCATCTTGAGCATCCCACATGCCTATCGTTGTTCCTGCCGAATGACCATACAAACCTAAAGGATGTGTATAAATTGAAGGTCTAAGACCGGCAACCTTAGCTTCCTGTAATGATTTCGCTAAAATTTCATTTCCTGTTCTCCCTGCAATCATATTATTTGTCAGAAAATCTTGAACGCTATTTCCATCTTTTAGGCCTTCTACCAAAAACTTGGGCGCTTCTTTTTCTTCTGATCGTAACACATAGGCCAATTCTTGACAATCAGTATTTAACCTTAAATACGTAATGCCAAAATCGCAATGCAATAAATCTCCGGGTACAATAGTAAGATCATCAGGTCTGCCTGAAAAGGAATACAAATGATCTACTAATTTTTCACTATTGCGTTGCACATCTACCGTAGGATGAAACCAAGTTTCCAAGCCTAAATCTGTTACCTTTTGACGCATCCACCACTCCACTTCTGTTGTGGTCGTAACCCCTGGAGTAATTACCTTCTCTGAAAATGCCTCCGCAATAATATCATGAGTTATGTCTACTAATTGATTGTAAATAACCATTTCACGTGGCGTTCGCGTTTCTATCCAACGCACTGCAAGTTGTTCTGCAGAGCTTACTTTGGAATGCATTTTCTTAGGTAAATAGCTCATGAACTCGTCATAATCTGTTTTATCTAAACCATCAGCGATATTATGATCTTTAGAGAAATTTAACCCAATCTTATTGGGGTTACGCTCTTGAATTAATTCTATAAGTCTTTTCCATTGGTCTGGTTGCTTTTCTTTATCCCAAGCAGAAGCAATACTTTTACCCACATCATAACGTGCCACCGCTAATTTTTCAATAGTATTTTTTGATTTGTTCCTGTAGAAAAGAAGTATGGTTCTTCTACGCGCATTTAACCAAGTAGCAGGGAGCATCGTTTTAATAACTGGGTCTTCATTATATTCCCGAGACATTACAATCCACATATCAATAGCTGCTGTATCCATTAATTCTGGAAGCAAAACATTAAAACGCTCTTCTAAAATTTCGTCTACTACGGTAGCTCTTTCTACTTCTGGGAGAATTTGTTGCGCAAAACTACATACAGCAAAAAATAATGCAAAATTTAATAGGGTTATTTTCATAGTGGTCGATTTAAAATCAAGCCTGAAAATACAAAATATTAAAAAAGAATAAAGTGTCTTCTGACACTTTATTAAAATCTATCAGCTAACACGTTCTAATTTGATGTATGCGCCAAATAATTATTTGAAATACTATTCGTAGCCACACTAATGCGCTCTATATCCTGAGGGTTAAGCGTATTTAATATAGAAGTATCATAACTAACACCATCCACAATTATTACCGTATTACGATCACCACGCATAGTAATTACAGGGATTTGTCCTAGCTGCGTATCGGTGATACTTACTCCCGGCACTGACCGCCGTATTGCGGTATGGAGATCTTGTTGGCTATGTAAGTGTGTGCTATTAACCTCATACAGCTTAAACGGGTAATTATCTTCTACAACACCATGAACTAGGCCGTTTGAAATCTGCACGGTTGCGTTACAAAATCCAGAAATAGCAGCCAGGTTATTTTCAGAAGCCGGATCTAAAATTACTTGTGCATTTAAAGTTAAAGTCATTAAAATAATTGGTACAAATAAAATATTTTTCATCGTTTTAGTTTTAAGTTCCTATAAACATACTGCACTAAAAGACAATTAGAAACCTTAACTTAGGGAAGTGTACTTTTGAGTGAGCCAGACTATTTAGAAAGTAAGGCTACTGTTTTTGTACGCTGAATTTTTCCATTATCTGTTTTGATAAAAGATTCTACAGCATAAATTTCTTTAGGCACTTCAAATTTGTCTAAAGTCTCCAAATTCTGAAGCCTGTTCCATAACTGTGCCTTATCCACATTCCCTTCGGTTATCAGCACTAATTTCTGGCCTAATACCGTATCAGAAATTCCTGCTACGAAAAAATCAACATCAATTACTTTAGAAATTTTGGCTTCAATTTTTTCTGGAATCAACTTAACACCCCCAGAATTAATTATAGCATCATGCCTGCCTAGCCACTCAAATTCTGTTGAAGAAACTAACGCTACCAAATCATTCGTTACCACTTCTTCCTCAGAAATATTGGGCGCATTAATAACCAAACACCCTCTAGCATCTGTACTAAATTCTACTTTGGGTAATGCCGTAAAATTAGTATTGGTGGACGCTTCTAAATGGTTAACTGGTTTGAGGGCAACATGGGTAATAGTTTCCGTCATTCCATAAGTTTCATACACCTTACAAATATTGTTAGTCACTGCGACTTTTAATGCTTCTGACATTTTAGCACCACCAACAATTAATAGTTTGAGTTGCTTTAGTTGTTGCAAGGAATTTTCTAACTGTAGAGGTATCATCGCACTAAAATCATAAGATTTAGTAATACTTTCTAAAGGACTAGAATTTGGAGCCACATAATCCAATGCCAAGCCTAGAACCATAGCCCGCACTAACATCATTTTACCTGCTATAAAATCAACGGGCAAACAGAGTAAGGCGGTATTACCCCCTTCAAGACCAAAAAAACTACCGGTAGCCATCGCAGAATTTACCATGTGTTGTTTTCTTAGATTTATTATCTTGGGTACACCTGTGGAGCCGGAAGTAGCAACTGCCAAGGATTCATCCTCATTCACCCAATCTAAAAGAAAACTTCCTATTGGTTTTTCATGCGGGAGCCCTTCCTTAATTAAGCAATAAGCTACTTCTTTTAGTGCTTCATATGAAAACGAAATTCCGTTTAACTTAAAATTTGGATGAACAAACTTATGATTCAAATTCATTATTTTCTTGTGCTAAAAATGCCTCTTCCGTTAACACGCTCCCTGTTAATTTCTCTTTCCAGTTGGTCCAATTATAGACTTTAGAAAAGATAAATAAAAGCGCAGGATAGATAATAATTACAGGTATAAAAACGTCCCAACCCAATGCTGGTTCTGACACATCTCTATAAATAGAATCTGTTTGAAAAGCGGTCCAATCTGCTGTAACTAATAACGCCGTAACTAAATTATTTGCTGCATGAAAACCTAAAGAAAGCTCCAGACCTTCATCCATCAATGCTAAAATACCTAAAAAGAAACCTGTGCCGATATAATACACCATGATGCCATAGCCTAATTCCTGTACTTCTGGGTTAAAAATATGCATCAAGCCAAAAATAGTTGAAGTGACGACTAAAGGAATCCATCTATTCTTCGTTAATATCCCAAGACTTTGCATGAGGTAACCTCTAAATAAATATTCCTCAAAACTTGTTTGTAAAGGAACTAAACAAATAGCTATTACAGCCAGTATCAAAAACTTGTCTACATCAAAATTCCATACATAATTATCTGGAGACATATAGACATCAACCCCTGTAATTAAAATAGTAATTACCGCCCAAAAAGTAAAAGCAAAAAAGATACGTTTCCAATCTATTTTAGCTCTGGATGTTGTGAGTGCTGTGATAGATTGCCTGTGCAGAAAGAGCACTACTAAAAATAATACCAGTAACCCTATTGCAAAAGAGATAAGCATAAGAAAAACAAACATATTATTTCCAAAAGCTTCTGCCATTTGCGGAATGGTAGCTACCATTCCGCCACCATTTACTGCATGAACAGCCATGGCTATTAGCAACGGGACCATCCCCAAAATTTGCCACCCTATTAGGACAATTATAAATCCTAATACATACCTCCAAGAATCTTTTAACCCTTTATACGCCTGCTCTATATACATAAATCACTTATCAAATTAGCTTTCCAATTTTTATTCTTCCTATAATATAAATTACCATTTTCTACAGTCAAAGGGCTAACTAAATTATTGGTATACAAACTTCCCGTTCCCAAACCTTGCGGTAACGTACTCTGTAGCGTAAATGTCCACTGCGCTATTGCATTTAAACCTACATTACTTTCTAGGGCACTTGTAATCCACCATTTTATTCCTAAACCTTCTGCTATAGCAATCCACTCTTCACAACCTTTTATACCACCTACCAAACTAGGCTTCAAAATAATATACTGTGGTTGTATTGTTTGTAGCAGTTCTTGCTTTTTTGTTACATCAAAAATACCAATTAACTCTTCATCCAAAGCTATTGGCAAAGGTGTTTCACTACATAAGACACTCATCTGATGCGGATTACCTTGCTTTATAGGTTGTTCTATGGAATGAAGATTAAAAGTTGCTAATTTTTTTAATTTCCTCAAAGCCTCCTCTTGTTTAAATGCACCATTGGCATCTACTCTAAGTTCTATTTCTTTAGGGGTGTATTTTTTTCGAATAGAAGCCAATAATTTTAGTTCTGTTTCAAAATCTATAGCGCCAATTTTCATTTTTATACATCGAAAACCACTAGCTAATTTTTGTTGAATCTGCTCTAGCATAAAAGCTTCATCTCCCATCCAAATTAAACCGTTGATAGGTATAGGCGCTTCTTTCTTAATAAAATCTGAAGAAAATAATTCAAAAGAATTGGATGAAGCTAGCGATAAAAAGGCTTGTTCTATGCCAAATTGAATGCTTGGAAATGCTATCAAAGCATCCCACAGCGCATCCTTTCCTAGATGAACATTATCACATGTCCACTTTAACTTTTCTTCATATTCAGGAACATCATCAATACTTAAACCTCTTAATATTCCACATTCTCCAATTCCTATTTCATCTTTAGATTTAAGGATAATAAACCAGGTTTCTTTTTGTTTTAACACCCCACGAGAAGTCCCACTCGGGCGTTTAAAATCTAAAATATATTTTTTATAACTTGCTTCCATAATTTAGAATTCAAATTTAACTATATTTTGGGTCTAAATAGAATGGAAATGGGATTGGGTCAAGAAAAAGTGGTTTGGATTACAGGAGCGTCATCGGGTATTGGAGAAGCGTTGACGTATGCCTATGCAACTTCTGGAGCCAAAGTGGTAATTTCTGCTCGAAATAGAGAAGGACTGCAGGCGGTAAAACTAAAATGCCCCAAGCCTAGTCATATTTACATTTTACCACTTGATCTCTTAATGCCTGAAGAATTTGATGTTAAGACTAATGAAGCATGGAATGCTTTCGGAACAATAGATCTTCTGATAAATAATGCAGGCGTAAGCCAACGTTCTTTGATTATAGAAACGGACATGGAGGTTTATAAAAAACTGATGGATATTAACTATTTAGGGACTGTTGCCTTGTCTAAGGCTGTACTTCCCAAATTTCTATTACAGAATAAAGGTCAGTTTGCTGTAGTTAGCAGCTTAATGGGTAAATTTTCTTCTCCCTATCGTTCGGGATACTGTGGGATTAAACATGCCTTACATGGCTTTTTTGACGCTTTACGGATGGAGCACGAAAAAGATGGAATTACCGTTACCATCATCTGTCCCGGATTTATACAAACCGATGTCGCAAAGAATGCGCTTGTTGGAGATGGCTCTAAAAATAACACCGAAGACAAAGCTACTGAGAATGGTTTAGCGGTAAATGTATTTGCTGCCCGAATGAAAAATGCTATCGAAAAGGAAAAGTTCGAGGCCTATATAGGAAAAAAAGAAGTTTTAGGAATTTATCTAAAGCGATTTTTCCCAAAACTCCTTCATAAGATTATTCTTAAAAGCGAAGTACGCTAATCTTAAATCAAGATTGACTTCCCTATTTCTAATAAGTGTAATTTTTTATCCGCTTCTAAGAATTGCTTTTTAGCAGCTTCTTGATCTATTTTAATAAAACCAAAAGTGTCATAATGATAGCCCAGGACCGTATCGCATTCTACAAAATCTGAAGCAAAAATAGCATCTTCAATCCCCATGGTAAAATTATCTCCAATAGGCAAAATTGCTAAATCTAATTCATAGGTATACGGTATCAATTTCATATCCATATGCAAAGCAGTATCTCCTGCAATATAGATGTGTTTGTCGTCTGCCGAAAGCACAAAACCTCCTGGCTGCCCACCATACGTGCCGTCTGCAAAAGACGAGGTATGAATGGCATTGACATACTTTAATTTTCCAAAATCAAAATTCCAACTTCCCCCATGGTTCATAGGGTGTGTTGTAAAACCTTTATTTCCGTAATAAGTAGCAATTTCATAATTACTAACAATCGTGGCCCCAGAATTTTCTGCAATAACTTCTACATCTAAAACATGATCTTGATGCGCATGTGTAAGTAAAATATAATCAGGATTTAAATCCTTAATATCTATTTTACCTGTTGCTAACTCATTTCCCGAAATAAAAGGATCTACCAATATAGTCGCTGCTGTTGTCTTTATCAATAAAGATGCATGACCCAGAAAAGTTATTTTCATATTTTTAAGCTATTTTTTAATTTGACTTATTTAAAATTAAACCAAAATTTAACTCCCTCTTCAACTTTATCAATATTTAACGTTGACTGTAACTGATTCACCAAACGGTTCATTAATCTAATTCCCATAGATTCTCCTGCACGCTCTTCCATATCTGAAGGCATTCCTACGCCATTATCAGAATATTCAAAATAACCACCGCCTTCTTCCGTTGTTTTTCTTAAATGAATATAAATTTTTCCATTCCCATCATCTTCCGGGAATCCATATTTAAAGGAATTGGAAACTAGTTCGTTTAATATCAAACCAAAAGGTATTGCTCTATCAATATCTAGTTCTACTGCCTCGGCATCAATATTTATATTAATCTTATGTCCGCCTTTCTTATAAACAGATTGTATACTGTTTACAAGGCTTTCAATATAGCCCTGCATTTCAATTACCGAAAGATCATCATTTTGATATAATTTCTGGTGAATTAACGCCATAGCCTTCACCCTACTTTTTCCTTCTTCTAAAGCTTCAATGGCCGCTTTACTCTTCGTATTTTTAGTCTGCAAACTCAACAAACTAGATACCATTTGAAGGTTGTTTTTAACCCTGTGGTGTATTTCTTTAAGAAGTGAATCTTTTTCTACCAACGAAGCTTCAATAATATGCTTTTGCTGTACAATTATACGCTGTACTTTAATACTTCTAAGGTAAGCGTATACCAAACCTGCAAAACCTAGTAAAGTAAACACTAAAGAGATATACACATAAGATATTTCATTATCCAAGGCATCTAATTCTCTACTTTTTAGTTCTAAACTTTCTTTAGATTCGCGATACATTGCTTTAGAATTCTCTAAATCTGATTGTACTAAAGCCTCTAATTGTTGCCCAGTAATAAGACGTTCATTAGACGCTATGGAGTCTGAAAGTCTTATATTTTTTTTATAATAGAAAGACGCGGTAGAAAAGTCTGCCACTTTATCATAATATGCCGCTAACAATCTGTTTCTTTTTAACTGATGTTCTGCCTCAACATATTTAAAATCTTTATCTAATAGCTTTTTTGCATCTTTAAGCTCATTAGTTTGCAGCAAACAATCTGCTAAGTACAAGGTATTCTCTATAAGGTTAGATGAGTAAGAACCCATCTTATATTTGTAAACGGCCTCAATACTATTCTCCAAATAAAAAACAGCGTCTTCAAAATTTTTCAAATCGGCATAACACTTGCCAATATTACCGGCAATGATACCTTTTAGCAAATTTCCTTTAATAATATCATTTTCTGTTTTTGCTAACATCACATCACCTAAATACAGATTTACAAAAGATTCTGCACTCTTAAATTTAGTAATAGCGGTTGGGGGAGATTTATCTAACCATAAATAATGTCCTACATTATTATTGTAAACTGCATTGGCATAATAATCTTTTGGATCTATTGTTTTACTTACTTCTTCAATATAATCTCTCATTGCCTTATTTGGCAGTCCCATATTAGAATAGATATCGTAAAAAATTATATCTTTTGAAATACCAAGTTCTTTTCGTTCTTTGCGAACTTCAGATTGTTTTACATAAAGTTTAAGCTTTTCATAACTTTTGTCTAAAAGTTCTAATATGATTTTTTTCTCAGTCACAGACATATTTTCATTTGTCTGATATAAATCATTGGCTAAAGCTACACATTTAGAATACTCTCCTAAATCAAACATCACCTGACTCTGCATGGTCTTATACTGAAAGATAGCTGTGGTATCGCTTGAGTTTTCTGCATCTACCAGGTATTCTTCTAATGTCTTTTTCCAATCAAAAGGAGAAGTCTGATTGTACCGGTTTGTAGAATTAAAAAATAATTTAAATCTTGCTGAAGCGTTACTTGCGCTCTGAAATACTTTGTATGTATTTACATCTTCATTTATATCCTCTTGACCGATCGCAGCGGCAAACAAGAAAAGAAATAAAAACTGTACAAGTGTTTTTCTAGAAAACAGTTTTATAAGGTTAGAGTGCATCCGCTTCTTAATATTATAGGTTTATGGTCTTATGTATTATTCAAACATAGCGTAATTACTAGTAATTACGGGCAATATTGTTGTCAATAGAATTTATGATGTTGTAAACCACTGCAAACAACTTACAAAAAATCAAAATTAGCGCATATTCCCTTAAACTGGAAATAGATTTGCCTTAAATTAAAAAGACCGAACAACGCATTGCTCGGTCTTTGTATTTGATTATGAAAATGATAAGATTTGGGATCTTTATTTAATCATGCCTCAAAGGTATGTCTAAGATTCAAAGCTACCATCATTTTGTTGTGTACTCTTAAATTTATGTGGTGAACAAACCATTTAAGTTTACATTGTGTATTTCATCGTAGGTAAGGGTACAAAAAAAGCTGGTTAATTTTCATTAACCAGCCCTACCTATTAATTTAATAAATTCTTGTGTTTAAGAATTCATCGCCGAAATTATAAACTCCTTAAATTCTTTAGAGATCGGTATTAAATTATTATTTATTAAAATATCTTTTGAATTAATCGCTTCAATATGATCCACATTGACAATGTATGACTTATGCGCTCTATAAAACTTGTTAGATGGTAACTTCTCTAAATAATCTTTTAGAGGAGAACGTACTAAAAATTTCTTATCTACTGTATTTACTTCCAAATACACATTATCCGCTTTTATAAACTGAATATCTCCAAATTGAATTCTGTAGTACAGATGTTGCTTTTTTACAAAAATAGAATCTTTAAGTACGCTGTTTGAAACTAACTTATCATCTGGAACTTCTTCTGTCGGGGCGTTAGTGGTACCCGCTGCCTTTTCATTATAATTAAAACTAGATAATGCAATTTCTATAGAAGTATATAAGTCTTGTTGTTCAAAAGGTTTTACAAGATACCCGTTTGGTTTTACGGTCTTTGCATTTTCTACGGTGGCTCTATCTGAGTTTGAGGTTACGAAAATGAAAGGGATATTGTACTTTTCTCTAATGTGTTTTCCTAAATCTATTCCTGTCTTATCCGATGCAAGAATAATATCAATCAAAACAAGATCTACTTGCTTCGTTTTTAGTACTTCTATCGCTTGTTCATAAACGATGACATTATCAACAATCTCATAACCAATCTCTTCTAACATTGATTGCATATCATCAGCAATGATAACGTTATCCTCTACTATAAGAATTTTAATGGGCTGCTCCAAATTTGGTTTTAGTTTATTAAGTTATGTAAGCCAAAGCTACGAAAAAATATTAAAACTTAAATAAAAGATAACAGCAAGAAAAAATGTACTTAATGCTACCTTTTTTAGCTCAGGATCTAGTAAAAAGGGTTCTTTTGTTTTTGACACTCGCAAGGCGTGTACGAGAAGCGGAATAAATATTATTAAATGCATAAAATTATACCAAGATCTATAATTTAGCAACGTAAAAGCTACCATACTTATGAAAGAAATAGTTAAAAGTACATAATGGTATCTTTTTCCATTTTCAAAGCCCATTTTCACGACTAAGGTGTTTTTACCTGCATTTTTATCTGATAAGGCATCTCTTAAATTGTTTAAATTTAAAACTGCCGTACTCAATAAGCCTATTGCTATTGCTGGTAATATGGAAGTCAGTGTTAAGAATTTAGTAAATAAAAATAAGGATCCTAACACCCCTAATAATCCAAAAAAAATAAAAACAAAAAGATCTCCTAAGCCTTTATAACCATAGGCTGAAGTACCTACTGTATATTTTATTGCAGCCCAAACGCTTGCGAGTGCAAGAGCAAAAAACAATAAAATTAAAGGATAGTTTTCAGGGCCAAAAGAATAAACCAATAAGGTGATGGCAAGAATTAAATCGATTATTATAGAAATGATAATCCCATTTTTTAATTCTGCTCTAGTGAGTATGCCACTTTGCAATGCTCTTTTAGGCCCTACTCTTTCCTCATTATCTGTTCCTTTAACTCCGTCTCCATAGTCATTAGCAAAGTTAGAAGTTACTTGAAAGCCAATGGTAGTACACAAAGCGAGGATGAAAACAACCCAATTTTGATGTCCATAAAAGTTTCCCAATGCAGCACCCACAATAATTCCAGAGATGGATAATGGTAAAGTACGCAATCTTGCTGCGTTAAGCCAAGCTTTAAATTTTGTCAATGCTAGTAGGGATCTTCTATTTGTACGCGTTTTCCATTTTGATACGAAGCAACAAAGGCATCTTCAAAGCCCATTTTCACTAATTGATATCTAAATGATCTTGCTTCTTCTATAGTTTCAAAGTTACCCAAAGAATACGAATAGAACGGATTTGTTTTGACGAATAGGGTATTTGATAGGGACTCTGACGCTAAGGTGACATTATTATCTACGAACGACTTAATTTGAACTGAATATATTTTTTCTCTTTCTAAGAATTCTTTAGCCAAGTAAAATTCTTTTACGTTACTAAGTTCCTCGTTCTTTAACTTTAAATTATCCATTCTAGACTTAATCACTTGTAAGCTGTCTAAATCATACACCACCAAATTATTATTGGTTTCTGGCGCACTACTCCTTCTACCTGCATTAAAGACATATAAGGCAAAAACTCCTAATAAAAATACACTGGTAACCCCTGCAAGAATATTTCGTTGAATCTTATTTCTTTTAAGCTCTTTGTTTTTAAACTTAATCTGATCTAAAAGTCGCTCATTAAGTATTTGAGCTTTATCGATATCTTTATGTAAATCAAGTAAATCGCTTTCTTCAATAAATGGCATATTAAACTTGGATTAGGGGACGTTATTTGTAGTTAAAGTATAAATTTCATTAGCTGTCTTGTAAATGTATATATTTCTTAAAAATAAATAAAACATTTCGCCCTATTATTTAATTGAATATCATGATATTGTGGCTATAACGCGACTTAAGTTTCGTTTTAAAGTAGATAAATGCCATCTGACTTAATAGTGATTTTACGATCCTTATATAAAGTACCGATGCTCTTCTTAAAAACTTTCTTACTCATTTGTAGTTTAGCCGTAATTTCATCTGGAGAAGATTTATCGTGTAAGTTTAAATACCCACCTTCTTTTTGCAATCTGGCATAGATCACATTAGCTGCTGGCTCTATACTTTCATACCCAATTGGTTTTAGGTTTACATCAATCTTATTATCCGGTCTTATATGCTTTATATAGCCTTTAATAGCATCTCCTACAGCTACTTTTTTAAATACTTGATCACTATAGACTAAACCTTTGTGCTTATTATTAATTATAACATCCCAACCGAGGTCATTTTGTCTTGTAACAATTAGATCTACTTCTTCATTAACTTCTACAGTAAGCTCCTCATTATCTAAAAATTTATCTAATTTATTTGAGGCTACCAGTCTAAATGATTTCTCGTCTAGGTAACAGTATACCACGTACCACTGCCCTTCTTGCATACGCTCTCTTTGCTCTCTAAAAGGAACTAAAAGGTGCTTTTCCAAACCCCAATCTAAGAAGGCGCCAATATTATTTACTTCTACTACTTTCAAAAGTTTAAAAGTATTTCTAAATATATAGGGTGTTAATGATGTTACAACAGGGCGCTCATCAAAATCTAAATAACAGAAAACAGTAAGTTTATCACCAATTTCGTAGATTTCTGGCACATATTTATTGGGTAATAATACATCATTACCTTCTTCATCACCTAAAAAGAGTCCTACACTTGTATCTCTTAAAATTTCTAATGTGTTGTAATTCCCTAATTCTATCATGCTGCAAAAGTACGTTTTATAACATAATTTTTATTAAAACATTCGTTGTTTCTTAGAAACAAAAAAGCCGTTTCATTTTCATGAAACGGCTTTTTATATTGTAGCTTACTTATTTATTATAAACATCTTGTTTTTTAAAGTGCTTCGCTAGCATGTAATAAACAACCGCTCTATGCTTGTTACGGTTAGAAGACCCGTACTTTTCTAAAACGCTTTCGATTGCTGGCATCATGTCATCACTCTCTGTCATTCCTAATTTTTTGATTAAGAAATTATTTTTGACAGTGTCTTTTTCTTTTTGATCCCCTCCAGATACTTTAGAAGCATCTGCATTATATATTGCTGGACCTAATCCTATCGCAACTTTTGTTAATAAATCCATGTCAGCCGCTTCACCAAATTTATCTTTAATGTCTGCTGCGTACTTTACGATTAATTCGTCTCTTTTACTCATAATTGTTAGTGTTCTTTTATTTAGAATATTAATGTTTGCCTAAGATATAAAATCAAAATAACTAAGCAAAATTTTATCATTAATAAGTCTAGGTGTTTTTATCTCTAACAATTTAGGCTTTTTACTGCTTTTATAAAAATTAATTAAGGCTTTTTCTAAGATTTCCTCAGTATCAACTTTTTCATGAATAACATCAAAACTACTGCATAGTTTTGCAATATCTACGGTATGTGTAGTTTCAAAAAATGTTTCAAAGTTCGCGGTATCTTCTTGCCCTGGTAAAATTCTAAAAATCCCACCCCCATCATTATTAAAAACAATAATTCTAAAATCTGGTCGTATCTTTTTATTCCACAAGCCATTACTATCGTATAAGAAACTGATATCACCCGTAATTAAAAGCGTTGGCTCCCTATTATGGATAGACGCCCCTACAGCTGTAGAGGTAGAACCATCTATACCACTAGTTCCCCTGTTGCAAAACACTGTTATACTAGGATCTATTGAAAATAATTGCGCGTATCGCACTGTAGAGCTATTCGCTAAATGTAATTGATAGTTCTTGGGAATAGTCTTCGCAACGGTAGAAAAAGCCAACATGTCTGAAAAAGGAATTTGCTTCAAATATTGTTTTCTTTTCTCTTCATACTTGATTTTCACTGTTGACCAATATGCATGATAATCACTTTCAATAGGAGAAAGTAGCGGAATAAAGGCTCTAAAAAATGTATTTTCAGAAGTTTTAAAATGATGCGTAATCGAAAAAAAAGTATCGTAGGCTTTTTTAGCATCAATATGCCAGTGTGCTGTTGCTTTATATTTTCGTAAAAAACTTTTTATTTTTTTAGAAACGATAAGTCCTCCAAAAGTCAGAATGACCTCTGGTTGTAATTTTTTAAACAGTTCATCACTGTTGGCTGATTTTTCTATAGGCGCAATAAGACTATCAATACTTGTAAAAAAATTAGGGTGATGTAAATTTGACGTAGTTTCTGTTAACACAATAACTGATGCATCATTTGCTAAAAAATCAAGATATTCTTGAGCTACCGCATTAGGATACTCTACACCTACCAAAACTAATTTACGCTTTGCCTTATTCCATGTCGCTGCAAAGGATGTCAAATCTTCTACATCATCTATAACTGGTTTATGATAGCTGAGTACAGGTTGCTGGTTAGGCGTTGTAGTCGTATTATACAAAGGCTCTTCAAAAGGCACATTTATATGAACAGGAGACATCTGTTCAATTGCCAGTTGAAAAGCATGCGCCAATTCTTTATCGTTATATAATTCTATTTTTCTCTGTTGCTCTGCAATGGTACTATTAGGCTCTAATAAGCCTTTTCCTTGCTTTCGTATGGTTTCTGTAGCGTGACTTACATCTAATTTTAAGTTTGCTGAATATCCAATATGACGATCAAAAACATGATCCTGACGAATGGTTTGCCCATCTCCAATATCTATCTTATAAGGCGGCCTATCTGCGGAAATTACCACCAATGGAATATCACTATAAAAAGCTTCTGAAATAGCAGGATAGTAGTTTAAAAGCGCACTACCTGAAGTACATAATACGGCTACAGGTTTTTGTTGCTGCTGCGCCATCCCTAAAGCAAAGAATGCCGCACAGCGCTCATCTACGACACTAAAACAATTAAAATAATCATCTTCTGTAAACGTAATGGTTAACGGTGCATTACGAGAACCCGGAGAAATAACAATATCTTTTATGCCATATGTTTTACAATAATGGGCAACGGTTTGAGCGGAGGGTATTGTAGCGTATTTCAAATTAATAATTTTATAGGTACAAAATTACAATACTACTTTGAGCATTGTATTACTTTTTGCTACCGTTTCTTCCCATTCTTTTTCAGGATCTGATTCTTGCGTAATTCCGCCACCTACATACACCCATGCTTTATCATCTTTTAATTGCATACATCTAAGGTTTACATAGAGCGATGTGGTATTTTTGACGGTTCTATAGGCTTGGTTTTCTCTATTTCGTCTATTGCTAGATCTAAAATTTTCTTCTTTAAAATTCAATTCCCCCAAAAATCCGGTATAAAATTCTCGAGCGTAATTTTCATTTTCTAAGATAAAAGCTTTCGCTTCTTTCTTGGGTAAGCCACATACTGCAGGTGTAGGGTGTAACGCTGCAATAATCTCCTTTAGATTATAGTTAGATAAGCCTCCCGAAACCGAGGTTCTTAAATGCCAGAGGTTTCCCGCTCTTACCGATTCCGTTTCTGAAATTGTTAACTTAGAAACCGTTTCTTTTAAGGACGAAACAATATAATCTGTAACCATTTGCTGTTCTTCTAATTCTTTTGCTCCCCAAACTGGTGCTTGAGCTCCTTCAGCCTTTTTTGTTCCTGCTAAAGACATTGTTTTAAGCTGCCTATTTTCGGTTCTTAGCAAAATTTCTGGAGTTGCTCCTAACCACAAACCTACTTTTGGATGGTACCATAGATAACAAAAAGCATTGGAATAGTTATCTAGCAATGTTTTAAATAAAGTAAATGCAGATTTAGATGTTTTTACCTCTATTTTTCTAGAAAGCACCACCTTTTTTAAATCATACTGCGCTATGGCCTCGATTCCCTTTTGAACTAAATTGATATGAAATTCTTGATCTTGATCTTCCGTAACAGACTTAAATATACCTGTTTCAGAGTTTACTTCTTTCGCTATATATTCTGTTGCTGTTTTCTCATCAACCTGTAATAAAATTGTTTCTCCGTCCGAATCAAATGGAGCAAAAACAAAGCCTGTTTTAGAAAAATCAGTCACTATATGAAGCGCATCTGTAGATTGAAACAACCCGGTAATAGTTGTCTCTGAAGGCTTACGGTACAAAACAAAAGGTTTTGAAGCGTTAAGATGGTTCTTAGCTTTCTGAAAAAAATCGTGTTGCATATTACTTTTTAGGTAATGATATGGTCGTAAGTTTACAGATAGAGATTAGATTATCATTAGCATCTGTCAGTTTAATATCCCAAACTTGGGTAGTTCTCCCTTTATGAATGATAATCGCTTTAGCATACACATACCCTTCACGGATACTTTTTACGTGATTTGCAGATATTTCTAAGCCACGAACGGTTACCTCTTGTGCATTTAGAAATATATAAGAAGCAGCACTCCCTACACTTTCTGCCAAAGCCACCATAGCACCACCATGCAAAACACCATCTGGCTGGAATACTTTTGATGTTACTGGCATTTTACCTACCAAAAAATTTTCTCCAACATCAACATAAGTAATATCTAAAGTTTCCATCAAAGTACCTTTACAGGTTTCGTTGCAAATTTTTAATATTTTCTCTTTATAATCTTCCATGAAATCATTTTATGTAAAATTAACGATTCCTAGAAAAACAAAAGCCATGATTAGAAGCTCAATTTGAATATTCTTTTTAAATTTCATGACTGAATACCTATTCTAGAAAAAACTACCATGAACTCTACCGAAAAGCACGTTTCCTATACTACAAAAAACACGTATGAAACACTAAATACACTTACATCGAAGACAAAAAATATTTGGATTGTTTTTCACGGTATCGGTTATTTAAGTCGGTATTTTCTTAGGTATTTCAATGAATTACCTCCCGAAGAAAATTACATCATTGCTCCACAAGCACCTTCTAAATATTATTTAAACGGAAAGTATACTCATGTTGGCGCTAGTTGGCTCACGAAAGAAAATACGACCTTAGAAATGGAAAATGTTTCTAGCTATTTAGATGCTGTTTTTGCTGCGGAACAAATACCAGAAAACACCAACCTTATTGTTTTCGGTTTCTCCCAAGGAGTTTCTATTGCTTCTAGATGGACTGCCTTGAATTGCGTAAAATGTAATCAGCTCGTACTTTATGCAGGAGGAATACCGAATGAGATGACTCCTGAAGAATTTAAATTTTTAGAAGCGCAACACACGCAAGTAAAAATTATTGTTGGTACAAAAGACGAATACTTAAATGAGGAGCGTATGAAATCTGAGTCCAAAAAAATAGCGACTTTATTTAATAATAAAGCAGAAATCACCACTTTTGAAGGCGGACATGAAGTGAGAAAAGAAATTATTAATAGTTTAGTCTAAATGAAAACAAAAGCCATTACACTAGAAAACGATATTGTAAAACTCACACCACTGAGCTTGGAAAATTGTGAATACCTCTGCTCAATTGCCGAACAGCCTAAATTAGTACAGTACTCGCCTTCTGCCATTGAAACTCCGGTAGATTTAGAAAACTATGTGAAGATTGCTTTAAAGCAACAGGAGGCAGAAACTAGTATTCCGTTTATCATATATGATAAACGAATCAGCAGTTATGCTGGTAGCACCCGTTTTATGAACATCAATTGGAAAATTAAATACTAGAGATTGGCGCTACTTGGATTGGCCGGGAATTTCATGGCTCAGGATTAAATACGCAAATGAAAGCCTTAATGCTCCAGTATGCATTCACAGAATTGCAGATGGAAAAAGTAGAATTTAGAATAGATGAGCGCAATACAGCTTCCCGTAAAGCTGTGGAAAAACTAGGCTGTGTCCTAGAAGGAGTTTTACGTAAGAATGTGTATTTATTAGATGGGTTTAAACGGAATACGTGCTGTTACGGACTCTTGAGAGAAGAATGGATTGATCGTAACTTCAAAAATTCGATTTAAAAAAGAAAATCCAGATAATTAAGTCCTGAAATAAAGTATACTATTAGTTCGAGTGGTCTAGCAAATCTTATTGGAACGCTTATAATTTTAATTTTAAGACTTCATCAACCGATAGTCTTCTCCCTTCTTCAAAACCTAAATAATCATCATCACCAAATTTCTCTGACCAAAAGCCATCTAGAACATTGTCATTGATCATCTTGTACACCACAACACCCTTGAAAGTTTTAAGTCTATTTTTTAATTCTCCACGATAAGAAAAGTTAATGACTAAAACGTCGTCCTTGAAGAACCCTTTTCCCGTTTGTGTTTGCTCACCTCCTATGGTCCAAATAGCATCCACACGATTTTTACTAGTCACAATTAAGCGTAAATAACCAGTATAACCAGATTGATCTCTGTCCTGATTGAAACCTATAATTTGATATACACCTTCTAATGTTTTGATGGCCATAAAATAAATAATTCAAAATTACACCTGTTAGCACAAAGTACTGAAATAATAAGTTCTGTTTCAATTATAAAATACCAGCCTTTCGTAAAAACTTACTACTTCTAGCATTTAATTTATGGGTTGGGTGTTCTATATAAGAATTAGGATACTTCTTCTTTTCTCCTGCTACCCAAATTTCTATTTCTTTCGCTGTCATAAAATAATCGAAATAATTCTCTGGTTGCGCCACTACAAAAATCATCAAAGGATAATAGTTATAATCCGTACTATAGATTTTTCTACCACCTCCTCCGGTGTAATCTTCAATAAACCACGTACCATCAAATCCTTCTACTATTTCATCGTCAATATTATTTTCATAATAAATTTTTAATCCCCCCCGATTATGATTCATCTGCCTAATTCCGAGAAGCGGAACTGAATTGTCATGAAACTTAAAAGAAGTTCTTGCAATACCAGAAGTATCAACTTTTATCAATCTAGAACCACATAAACCAAAAAATGAATTGGTCCAGATTTCATCTTGACCATTAACTACATTGTATTTTACAGCAACAATACCTTCGTAAGTATTAGGTAAAATAACAGTCTGCCTATAAGGCCTCCAAACACACCAAGAAATTAATGCCACATATAGGAAGGGTAGCGCTATGAGTAAAACATCTAATAATTGTAGTGCTCTCTTATTCCAAGAAAAAGCGAAGGAAGCTTCTTTAAAGAAATATTTTAACACTAAAAAAATTGACAAAAGCAATACGCCTAAAATACTAATTGGCCATAAATTGCTAAAAACATAACTGACTGCCAATAAAATGCCGAAGATCAGGTAGTAAATTCCAGTGTTTCGTAATCGCTTCATCAAGTTGAATTAAATACTATGGCCAGTACTCTCTTATATGAATATTAAAATGAAAAGAAACTTAGTCCTCAGACGCGGTAGCCTCATAATATTTTATCTTACGGCTGATAAATGTATTGTCAGGGGTTATAATCTGTTTGATCCAATTCCCCTTTTCTCCGTTATCATACTGATAAATATATTCTTTTGCACGTATTAATTTACCCTGCTGTGTTTTTACTCCCGTACGCATCCCTAAGGCATTGTAGCTGTAGGTCTTCAATTCTTTAGAATAGAACGCATTTGTTTTGGTATCAAAATCAAAAAAGTTTTCAGAAACTAACTTATCGTTTTCATTAAAAATTTGCTCTAGTGCTTTTGACGGTTTCCCCTCCACAAACTCTTTGGTCAGCTCAATACGCTGTATTCCTTTTGTTTTTGTTTTACGTTCAGATGTACGCACCGTTTTCTGTACCTCTTCATTTATAGTATACGTCGTGGTAGTCTCTCCTTTATCCGTAGCATAGGTAACTAGCGTACTTTCAATACCGTTATCATTATTTCTTTTAATTTCAATAAGCTTATCTTCTACATCATAGAAATATTCATATTGATCTAAGAATTCTTTGGTATACGAAATTATCTTTTCGGTTATTTTTTTCCCGGAAGGTATCGTATCCGTGCTATAGAAGTTGGCTATAGATGTCGTTTTATCAAAAACACCATCGCGGTAGTTCTCAACACGTTTTTCACTGATGGCCTCATTTGCAAATCTATAATACGTAATGTCATAATCAGCTTCATTATAGCGTGTGGTAAGTTTGGTAAGTACGCCCTTTTCATTAAAGTTAAATTCTTCCTTCCCATAATCGGTGATCACTAGGCAAGTCTTTACTTTTCCTACTAAATCGAAATCTGATATCGTAAAAATTTTAGCCTTTTGTGCTTTCGCTGTAAAAGCGACACACATTAAAGTTGGTACTAGAAAAGTTCTTACAAGGGTTGAAGGGTAGTTTTTCATCATAGTACAAATTTAGTAGTTATTCTATGAAAACTATTTAGCGAATATTAATTAATTGTGATAATTCTAAAACTAGCAATTATATAAACAAAAATCACCTTAGATATGGTAATTTCAATTCTAGTACAAAATAAAAAACTCCGACTGTACTAGTCGGAGTTTTCTGTTATTATGTATTCTTAAAAGATCCCTACTTGCGTGGGGATAAGCTTTTGGGCTTATTTAACTTCTTCGAAATCTACGTCTTCAACGTTATCACCTTCTGCTGTATCTGCACCTGCAGCAGCATCTGGTCCTGGAGCAGCTCCACCTTGTGCTTCAGCTTGCGCTTTGTACATTTCTTCAGAGGCAACTTTCCAAGCTTCATTAATTTTATCTAAAGCTGGAGTAATTACAGCAATGTCCTTAGACTCGTATGCTGCTTTTAACTCTGTTAAAGCATCTTCGATTGGTTTTTTCTTATCATCAGATAATTTTTCACCAAATTCAGTTAATTGCTTTTCTGTTTGGAAGATCATTCCATCAGCTTCATTTAACTTATCTGCAGTTTCTTTCGCTTTTTTATCAGACTCTGCATTAGCTTCTGCTTCTGCTTTCATTTTCTTGATTTCTTCTTCTGTTAAACCTGAAGAAGCTTCAATTCTAATATCCTGAGTTTTATTAGTCGCTTTATCCGTTGCAGATACTTTAATAATTCCGTTTGCATCAATATCAAAAGTTACTTCAATTTGAGGAGTACCTCTTTGTGCTGGTGGAATACCATCTAAATGGAAACGTCCGATGTTTTTGTTATCTGCCGCCATTGGTCTTTCACCTTGTAAAACGTGAATTTCCACTGAAGGCTGATTATCTGCTGCTGTAGAGAATACTTGAGATTTCTTTGTAGGAATCGTAGTATTCGCTTCAATCAACTTAGTCATTACACCACCCATAGTTTCAATACCTAAAGATAATGGCGTAACATCTAATAATAATACATCTTTAACATCACCCGTTAATACACCACCTTGAATTGCAGCACCAACCGCTACAACTTCATCAGGGTTAACACCTTTTGATGGTTTTTTTCCGAAGAATTTCTCAACAGCCTCAACAACTGCAGGGATTCTTGTAGAACCACCTACTAAGATAATTTCATCAATATCACTCTTAGATAAACCTGCATTTTTCAATGCTGTAGCACAAGGCTCAATAGTTCTTTTTACTAAGTCATCAATCAATTGATTAAATTTAGCTAAAGTCAATGTACGTACTAAGTGCTTTGGTCCACTTGCCGTAGCCGTAACATATGGTAAGTTAATTTCTGTTGAAGCAGAAGATGATAATTCGATTTTTGCTTTTTCAGCAGCCTCACGTAAACGTTGTAATGCCATAGCATCATCACGTAAATCAATACTTTCTTCTCCTTTAAATTCGTCTGCTAACCAATCGATAATTTTTTGATCAACATCATCACCACCTAAGTGTGTATCACCATCTGTAGCTAATACTTCAAAAACGCCATCTCCTAATTCAAGGATAGAAACATCATGTGTCCCTCCACCAAAATCAAAAACAACAATTTTTTGATCGGTATCTTTCTTATCCATACCATATGCTAAAGAAGCAGCAGTTGGTTCGTTAATGATACGCTCTACAGTTAAACCAGCAATCTCACCAGCTTCTTTTGTTGCTTGTCTTTGTGCATCATTAAAATAAGCAGGAACTGTAATTACCGCTCTTGATACAGACTGACCTAAATAGTCTTCTGCTGTTTTCTTCATTTTCTGAAGAATCATTGCAGATAATTCTTGTGGCGTATATAAACGACCATCAATATCTACTCTTGGAGTATCATTATCTCCTTTTACTACCTTATAAGGTACTCTTTTAGCTTCTGCGCTAGATTCTGAGAATTTGTTCCCCATAAAACGTTTTATAGAATAAATCGTTTTTGTTGGGTTTGTAACTGCTTGTCTCTTTGCAGGATCTCCTACTTTAATCTCTCCACCTTCTACAAATGCGATAACTGATGGTGTAGTTCTTTTTCCTTCTGCATTCGGGATTACTACAGCTTCATTACCTTCCATTACAGAAACGCAAGAGTTTGTAGTTCCTAAATCAATTCCTATAATTTTACTCATCTCTTATTTAGTTTAATTATTAGTGCTTTTTATATTCTCTTACTATTTGGCAAACAATATGCCAAGAGAATAAAACTGACAGGATGTCATTTTTATAAACTAATCAAGATAAATAGCAGTACTTATTTGCCATAGCTGACATAAAAAAGACCAGAATGTAAAATTGTTACTGCAACTATTTCAGCCTTTTATCCGCAACATCTCATTCCACTGCGTGGTATACCTAGGGCTACGTTCTTCTTTTATCAACTCCCACTCTTTAATCCGTGTTCCTACCAAAGCAGAAGAAACCTTAGATTTTCCAAATTTGAGATTTAAACGGTCTACAACTTGTGTCAACTTGCTATTTGATGCAGAAGGAAGCTCAAACAAATTACCCTGCACATAGTGTTCTGGAATAATTCCTAATAAATTAACTCCAACTTTTTTATACCGGTAGCCCGACTTATATATAAGGTGTAACGCCTTTTTAGCTTCTTTTATTAATGTAAATGTATCATTGGTAGGTAATACTAGTTTTACGGTTATACTATTAGCATATTGCTGGTCCCTATCACTATGATAATTGGTAGTAATAAATACCTGTAACGCACTTGCACAAGAGCCCTGTGCACGCAGAACTTCTGTAACTTCTCCTACATAATAAGAACAGGCTTCTTCTATAATATCTAGGTTTGCCAATTTTTTACCAAAAGATTTTGCGGTACCAATGGCTTTTTTCTTTTTAAAATCTGTCGTAAAATCCATCGCTATTTCACCATTTAATTCACGCCATGTGCGCTCTCCTACTACCGTCATTTCCTTACGTACCCATGCCAAAGGCAGCTTAGAAAAATCATAAGCGCTAGCCACGCCAATGTTCATAACACGCTCTCTGTGTTTTTTTCCAATACCCCATACATCTTTGACAGCACACCACTTTAAGGCCTTTATCCGATCTGTTTCTGAACCAATGACACATACATAATTATTTTCTGGTCTTTTTTTAGCGATCTTATTCGCCAGTTTTGAGAGCACCTTTGTTGGCGCAATACCCACACCAACAGGCAAGCCCGTATATCTTAGAATAGTATCTTTAATTTGATGTGCATAAGCCTCTAAGGTATCTTCTGGCACATTAGGCAAATCTAAAAAAGACTCATCGATGCTATACACCTCTACACGATCAGAAAAAGTCTTTAGAATATTAATCACCCGTTGCGACATCTCCCCATACAAGGTATAGTTAGACGAGAAGAAAACAACCTTGTGTTCTAACAATTGCTTCTTAATTTTAAAAACAGGTTCAAACATCGGGATATTTGTCAATGCCTTAGCTTCTTTATTTGCCGCAATGATACAACCATCATTATTACTTAAAACAACCACTGGCCTCCCGGCAAGATCCGGTCTAAAAACCAATTCACAAGAGGCATAAAAACTGTTACAATCTACTAACGCTATCATTTACAAGAATGTATAATATAGGTTATGACACCCCATAAGGTAAATGTGGTGGATTTTTCTTTTGGTGGAATGCGAATCACCTTGAACTCCCCTTCTACAACTACCATAGCCAAATTGTTTTCTTTAGGATATAAAGAGCGGTCTATAATTAAAACATCATTCTTATAAATAAGAAAGTCTGCCAGTTCATCACTATCTATACGCACAAAAAAGGTAGCATCACGATTGGTGATTAGCTCCTGATCAAGATGAATAGAAGGTTCTAAATAATGCGTAGCGGGACTTGGAAATCCTGTCTGTTTTGAAACTTCTGGTGCATGCCGCTGTTCTACTTTTTTAATTTTTCCGTGAGAAAACAATTCCATAGAACAAAAATATGGATATATTCCTAATTAATGGACAATATCCTTAAATAAATAAATTTAGAAATTGTGAAATTAGTCAGTACATTTACCCTTGAAAGTTGTATTTATAACAAATTATTTATGGAGTCAATCAGTACTTTTGATATGCTTAAAATTGGGGTGGGACCCTCAAGTTCACATACCCTAGGACCTTGGCGTGCTGCTGAAAAATGGATTAAAGAGTTACATGCCAATGAAAACTTCATAGATGTTATTGAAATCAATGTATCTATTTATGGTTCTTTATCACTCACTGGGAAAGGGCATGCTACCGATTATGCCGTGATGTTAGGCTTATCTGGTCAGGACCCTGAATATATTCCTATAGAACACATTTCTAGCATAGTAAAACGGATTAAAGAAGAACAAAAAATAGAATTTGACGGGAAACTAACCCTTAGCTTTAACCCTGATAAAAATATTATATTCAAAAAAGAATTTCTTCCTTTTCATGCCAATGGAATGACATTCGAGGCCCTCTTAAACACCGGAAAAAAAATTAAAAACACATATTATTCTATTGGCGGCGGATTTGTAGTAAAAGAAGAACGTAAAAGAGCAAAGAAGAATTTAGAAATTTTTAAAGCTTTTCCCTTTCCCGTAACCAATGGCGTAGAATTGTTGGCTTTCTGCGCTAAAGAGCAAAAAACAGTATCAGAAATAGTTTTAGAGAATGAACGCTCTTTACGTACAGACGCTGAGATAGACCATGAATTACATCGCATCTGGGACACCATGCTTGAATGTATGTATACCGGTTGCCACACAGAAGGTTCGTTACCGGGCGGATTAAATGTTCGCAGACGTGCTTTTGACATGCATTTAAAATTAAAAGATAGCGAGGCCTATACTACCCCACAGGAATGGCTTTCTGCCATACGGAAAACCGAAGTTAAATTCAGACAAATTTTACAATGGGTAAGTTGTTTTGCTTTGGCCGTTAATGAAGTTAATGCTTCATTAGGGCGAGTAGTTACGGCCCCTACCAATGGTAGTGCAGGAGTAATTCCTGCCGTACTGATGTATTATTTGGTCATTGAAGATCATAAAGCAGGTTTTGAAGATATCAAAAAATTCTTATTGGTTTCTGGTGAAATAGGAAGCATCTTTAAAAAGGGCGCTACTATTTCTGCCGCTATGGGCGGATGCCAAGCAGAAATTGGCGTATCTTCCGCCATGGCAGCAGGTGCATTAACAGAATTATTGGGTGGCACACCAGAGCAAGTATTAATGGCTGCAGAAATTGCTATGGAACACCACTTAGGATTAACCTGTGATCCTATTGGTGGTTTGGTACAAATACCCTGCATAGAACGTAATTCTATGGGCGCTATTAAAGCCATTAATGCGGCAGAATTAGCCCTTGGCTCGGACCCTAAAGACGCTAAAGTACCACTAGACAAAGTGGTGCAAACAATGTGGGAAACAGCAAAAGACATGAACTCTAAATACAAAGAAACCTCTGAAGGAGGTTTGGCTGTAGGGGTGTTCTTGAGTGATTGTTAAGTAAATTAATTTCTAAAAAAAGGAACCATGGCAAAAAGTAAAGATGCAAAAAAAAATGTCAAAAAAGAACCTCTAAAAACGGCTAAAGAAAAAAAAGAAGAAAAAAGAGCTAAGAAAAAGTAGTTGCACTATAAAATCTCTGAGAAAATACTTCTTCAGAGATTTTTTCTGTGAATAACTTTCGTGAAAAAATAGATACTCGCTTTAGATTTTTAATTTTATTTTAAAACATTTTCTTGTTACTTCGCATTAAAAATGATGAAGAATGGATAGATTGGATTATATTGAACGTGAACTTTCAGGTTTAAGGGAACAGCTAAAATCTCATGCGCTTTACAAGAATCTTAAGAACTTAAACGATGTTAAGATCTTTATGGAACATCATGTTTTTGCTGTCTGGGACTTTATGTCGCTTTTAAAAGCATTACAGATTGACCTAACCACTACCACTACTCCATGGATTCCAAAAAAAAACGCCACTTTAGCTCGTTTTATCAATGAAATTGTTCACGGCGAAGAAAGCGATATTAACGAAGAAGGTGTCCCAAGGAGCCATTTCGAAATGTACTTAGAGGCCATGGATCAAATTGGCGCTAGTACTACAACTATAAGCTCATTTATTAAGGCGATTGAAAATGGTACTGCTGTGACAAGCGCATTGGAAGCAAGTGCAATTGACTCCTCTGTTATTAATTTTGTCAACTTTTCATTTGATGCTATTGCTACTAAAAAAACGCATGTAATAGCTTCTGCCTTTACTTTTGGTCGCGAAGACTTAATTCCCGATATGTTTTTTGAAATCTTGAAGCAAGCTGACAAAGAGAATACACATTATAATAAATTGAGGTACTATTTAGAGCGCCATATAGAATTAGATGGCGATGAACACGGTCCGCTTTCTTTAAAAATGATTTCAGAATTATGTGGAGATGATGAGACGAAGTGGAAGGAAACATTAGATAGCGCTAAGGAGGCCTTGCTAAAACGGATTGCATTGTGGGATGGAATAACTAAAATAATTCTGACGAAAAAAGACGCTTAGAGAAATGTACTACCGCATTGAAACACTTCCAAAAATAAAACTAGCAGGCAAACAATTGACCATGTCATATGCTCATGACAGAACTCCTGAACTCTGGAAAAGTTTTATGCCTTTTAAAAAATTGATTTCAAATAGTGCTGCTCCAGATTTATACAGTATGCAACGGTATACAAATACTTTTAGTTATCAAGATTTTGATCCTAGTACCCCCTTTACCAAATGGGCGGCTATAGCCGTTACTAGCTTTGACAACATACCTGACATTTTTGAAACCTATACCCTTCAGGGTGGCTTGTATGCCGTATTTAAACATGTTGGGCCTGCCACGGAATTTAGAAAAACTTTTGATGCTATTTTCTTGTCATGGCTACCAACGTCTGATTACCTCATTGATGATCGCGAACATTTTGAATTATTAGGTAAAAAATATAGTAATATGGCTCTAGATTCAGAAGAAGAAATTTGGATTCCTATCCGTTTGAAAAGCTAAATTGATTTACCCCGTAAAGACTTAAAATCGATAGCCAATCCTTAGATGTAAATTTATAGCAACCTCGCCTTCGTTCTCTAGGTAGCCCGCCTGTTTAGCAAAAGTGTATTGATAACCAATACCTATCCCTGTCTCATACATAACATGTTTACCAATAGGTCTTCTAATACCCCAAGTAGGAATAATGGATATATCACTAATAATTCTAATATTTTCATAATTAGAGATGACAAACCAATCTGGATGATAGGATGTTTTTAAGCCAATAAAATTTCCGCTGTTCCCATCAATTCTTCGTGATTTATGCATTCGTTTATTCAAATTATAATACAACCTTGGCTCTAAGGTCAATACCGGCGTTAATAAAAACCCTGTTTCATCATAAAAATCTCCTCCCCAAATCCCTGAATCAAAACCTATTTCGGAACGTAAGGCTATAGTAGTTGCTAATTTTGATTCGTTTTGCACCCAAATTCCAAGAAATCCTGTTTGAAAGCCGTAGGTAGATTGCACCACACTTGCACTTTGAGAATGCACTAGTAAACTAAAGCTACAGAAAGCTAATGTTGCTAAAAATATTTTCATTTTCTATGTTTTAAGAGGGTTATGATGAGTCTATTCTAGGACACAAGAATTATGCCGACTTTAATCTACGTAAAATTACAAACCATTCTTAGCATTTACTTTTTACACCGCAATAAAAAATTAAAACTGAAATACATCAAGCTCATAAAACCGAATCAATTTCCTTACTTTTAACGCACCAAATAAAAGAACTAATGTCTGTTGCAAAAAAAGAATACAAAAGAGTGACTGTTAAATCTCTTGTAGAGATGAAAAAGAACGGTGAAAAAATTTCAATGTTAACAGCCTATGATTATTCTATGGCTAAAATTGTTGATGCCGCCAATGTAGATGTGATCCTTGTTGGAGACTCTGCTAGTAACGTAATGGCAGGACACGAAACTACCCTACCTATTACTTTGGATCAAATGATTTATCATGCATCATCTGTAATAAGAGCTGTAAATAGAGCTTTAGTTGTTGTAGATATTCCTTTTGGAAGCTACCAGAGTGATCCTAAAGAAGCTTTGCGTTCTGCTATTAGAATCATGAAAGAAAGTGGTGGTCATGCCGTTAAAGTTGAAGGTGGTTTAGAAATTAAAGAATCTGTAAAGAGAATATTAAACGCAGGGATTCCTGTCATGGGGCATTTAGGCCTAACCCCTCAATCTATTTATAAATTTGGAACCTATACCGTACGTGCCAAAGAAGAGGAAGAAGCTAAAAAGCTAAAAGAAGACGCCTTAATGCTTGAAAAAGCTGGATGTTTTGCTATTGTTTTAGAAAAAATTCCTGCAACTTTAGCAAAAGAAGTAGCTGAGTTGGTAAATATTCCCGTGATTGGAATAGGCGCAGGTAACGGTGTAGATGGCCAAGTTTTAGTAGTTCATGATTTAGTTGGACTTACTCAAGAATTTAATCCAAGATTCTTACGTAGGTATATGAATTTATTTGAAGAAATGGGAAAAGCTATTTCTGATTACGTTTCTGATGTAAAAAGCAGAGATTTCCCTAGTGATGATGAGCAGTACTAGCTATTAAACAATATAACAGAAGCGCCATACAAACAGTAAAATTTTTAATATTTCATTTAATTTTTTGAAAAAAATAGCCATTCTTATTCTTGTTCTTTTAAATATTGGTTGTGATCAAATCAGTAAAAAGATGGTCCGCAACACGGTAGACAAAAACGATTATATTCAATTAGTACAAGACAATTTTATTCTTACAAATGTAGAAAATACGGGAGCTATGCTAGGTTTTGGTCAAAGCTTCCCTCCCCTATTAAAAATAATTTTGTTGCAAATTTTACCCGTGCTGGTTTTAGTGTTGATTCTCATCAATATTTTGAGAAAAACACATTTAAATAAGTGGTTAATTGTTGCTTTTTCTTGCGTCATTGGCGGCGGAATTGGAAATTTAATGGATCGGATTGCTTTTGGTAGTGTTACCGATTTTTTCATCATAAAACTAGGGTTCTTTAAAACAGGAATCTTTAATATGGCCGATGTTTCGGTCACTATTGGTGTTATCCTTATTTTTATTTTAAGCATGCGTCATAAAAACCTTGAATTTTAGTGGATAATAAAACACTTTCTAACGCCAAAAATCTTCTAGTCATCTACGAGGACAATCATTTAATTGCTATAAATAAGCGTCCTGGAGATATTGTGCAAGGCGATAAAACTGGCGATGTTCCTTTAAGTGATGTGGTCAAAGAATATATCAAAATAAAATACAATAAACCAGGTAATGTATATCTCGGTGTTGCCCACCGATTAGACAGGCCTACTTCAGGCATTGTTGTTTTTGCTAAAACTTCAAAAGCATTGCCTCGATTAAATAAGTTGTTTGCAGAAAAAGACGCAAAGAAAACCTATTGGGCTGTGGTAAAAAATCAGCCACCAAAACAAAACGATTTGCTTACCCATTGGCTAAAACGTAATACCAAGCAGAATAAATCTTACGCAAATACTAAAGAAGTTCCGGATAGCAAAAAAGCCATTTTAAGCTATACCGTTGCTAAGAAACTTGACAATTATTTTCTATTAGAGATTGATTTACATACCGGAAGACATCATCAAATTCGTGCACAACTAACAGCAATTGGTTGCGTAATTAAGGGCGATTTAAAGTACGGTGCGGATCGTAGCAATAAAGATGGAAGCATTCACTTACATGCAAGAAAACTATCGTTTATACATCCTGTAAAAAAAGAAGCCATCACCATTCTTGCCGAACCACCTAATGAAGCTATTTGGAATGCATGTTTATAAATTTTCTTATTTTTAAAGAAATACGCTACCATGATCTTTATTAGAAAAATTACCCTAATCGTAAT
Organism: Cellulophaga sp. HaHa_2_95; assembly: GCF_019278565.1. Next base: position 3,078,076 of record NZ_CP058988.1, read on the forward strand.
TATTACATGCTTTGCTTCTTGTGGCAGTCACAACAGTATGGAAAATTTCTATGCTTCCCATAAGAATGACAATCAAGTTAGTGCCGTGAGAGTGCCACAATTTATGCTTAGCCTCTTGAGTGGTATTTCTCCGGAGACTGAAGCGCTAATTGGAAATACCAAGGATTTACGTTATATTAAGTTTCCGAGCACCACTGCAGACAAAACTGATTTCCTCAATACCCAAATGAATATTATAGCGGGATCTAAATTTATTGAGATATACCGTAAAAATGATGGCTTAAAACGCAATGTCATTGCTGTGAGAGAACGCAAAAATGTGGTCAAAGAAATATTGATTTATAACAACAATACACAACAAGCTACTTTCCTTTATTTTAACGGGAATTTTGACCCAATAAGAGTACGGGAAATGGCTCAGAAAGCAAAATTCGAGGAGCTAACCAATGGATTAATTCAGCAATTCAATATCGAGAGCTCTTCTAATTAGAAATGAATAAGCTAAGCTTTTTTTGAGGAACGAATGCTTTCAATTACTACAGAACTTAGAATTAAGATACCACCGATAAGAGTGTTCATTTTAGGAAATTCGCTTAAAAAAATTGCGCCTAAAATAATTCCATAAATGGGCTGAACGCTACTCAAAATACTTACGGTGGTAATCGAGAAGTTCTTAAAACTATTCAAAAATAAGGTATGCCCAATAGCGGTAGTTAGTAATGCCAAAGCAGCCAATCCTTTCCATTCGCTCAATACCACATCTAACGGCATCGTAACATAGAATGGAGATAGCAAAACACTAATCACTAGTAATTGATAACACATTAGCATGGAGCCATTATATTTGGCCGCTTTCGCTTTTAGCAATAAATTTCGTAGCGAATAAAATAAGGCGGACAAGGTTCCTACACCAACCGCAAGGGTATAATCATTACCTATATCAAAACTAGGAACTAGAAAATAAATGCCTGCTAAAACAAGCAGCGCCAAGACCAAATGTATTTTTTGAAATTTGGTTTTCAGTAATAAGGGCTCTAAGAAAGCGGTTAAAATTGGATATGTAAACAATGAGATCATCCCTATAGCAACATTGGACAAGCGCAGCGCATAGAAATAGGTGATCCAATGCAACCCCAATAGAACGCCACTAATTAACACCGCTCCAACATCTTTCTTTGACACCCGAAGCGATATCTTCTTCCACTTACAAAAAAGGAATAATAACACCACGGCAATGACCGCTCTAACACCTATAGTTACCGGTACTGACAAATTCACATACCTTCCAAGAGCACCAGAAGTACTCACAAAAAGCATGGCTAAATTTAATTCTATTAGATGATTAAGATGATTGGAATTCTTCAAAAAATTATGGACTATCGCGTTAAAGTAGCAGCTTTCTCTTTTATGATTTGCGCCACTGGTTTATTCTCTAAATGACTTTCTAACCACGATAATATATCTAAATACAAAAAGGCTCTTTTCTCATAAGGATGATCCTCATATTTTTTAAGTGAATCATATAATTTTTGAAATTCATTTCGTAATTCGTTTGGATAGATATCTCCTAACCCACGTAAAAACTTAATCATCTCTTTCTGAACAGCATGCAAATCGTTCATTTTTAATAAAAACTTATACGTACTCTTTAATTGTACCTCTAAATGATAATCCATTCCTGCTTCATAATGAGCCACCAGACTTAAAACACGTGCAAAGCACATTAAATCCTCTCGCATTTTAAGATTCTTATTATTTATAATTTTCTTCAGATAAGATATACAGGTCTTGTTATCTCCCATTCCAAAATACAAACAAGCTATTTTATAATAGAATAACATGATGTGGTGTTCATCGATACGGTCTTTGTGTTTTACAATTCCGTATTCAATAATTTTCACCAAATACACGCCTTTATCAAAGGTGCCTTCTAAGAAGTGAAGGTTTAATTTATTGCTATTAATATACAAGAAGGCTAATGAGGTTACATTGTCATTTTGAGGAAAATCTTTCTCATTGATCGTAACCTCTAAATGCTCTAAAACTTCTTTAAATTGAGAACTGTAGCGTACATAGAAAAGCGACTCTAATAAATAATTATTCCCTTTCAAATAAAATACAGGGTTTAAATAGATCATTTCTTTATGTTCATAAAACAAATCTGACCATTTACTGGCATATTTATAACAAGATAAAAAATCCTGTATTAAAAAACTATACCAAAGATGTGCTTTGTACAGCCATAATTTTTCGCGAAAACCTAAACTTTCAATTTTATATTTAGGCAAATGACTCTCAAAATATTTTTTTACAAATTGATAATCTTCATCACTACGTACATAGCCCATCTTTAACATTTGACCATACAATTGTAAAGACAAATTAGACAACTTACTCGTCATAACATTCTGAGCAGAAAGCTCTTTAGCTTGTACCGCTAGTTCATCTGCACGATCTGGAATACTACGTGTAATATATTGAGTTTCAATAATTTTCTCGAGCTCAACAATTTCATAAGCTATATTCTTTTCTTCATTTTCTATGGCTGTAGCTTTCGCCTTATCTAAAATTTTAAGACTCTGCTTGTACAAGCCTTTTTGATAAAGAATAGTGGCAAAATCTAATTGTTCTCTAATTTGAACACGTATATTTTGGTTAACAGGGTTTAACCGAAGGCTTATTAAAATTTGTTTATATAGGTGTGCTTTTAAGTTTGAAAGCTGCGCTTTTTTAACAATTCCTGTTTCTAGAATAACTTTTTCATCATATTCCCTTACTTTATCTAACAAATTAAACAATGCTAGAAATTTTGCATCGGTATTCACCCCTAAACGACCTACATATAATTTAAACTGTCGTTTTTCTGACTTAGAAAGTGATTTTATAAGAACAAATAAAGAATCTTTATTGGCATTTGTCATCGTAAAATATATTATTTAACTACCTGTTTATCAAATACTTGAATATCCTCAAAACCATCTAAACGTTGTAAATGATTTTATACCTCTACTTTAATTAATAAGAGTACGTCTATATTCGTATTGACTAGTAAAACTACGCAAATATAATGAGCAAAGATATAGTACAAATATTTGATACCACACTAAGAGACGGAGAACAAGTTCCTGGATGTAAATTAGACACCACACAAAAATTGGTGATTGCAGAACGTCTTGAGCTTCTTGGCGTAGATGTCATAGAAGCAGGCTTTCCTGTTTCTAGTCCTGGTGATTTTAAATCTGTTCAAGAAATTGCAAAACTTGTTAAAAATGCAACCGTATGCGGATTAACAAGAGCTGTAAAAAAAGATATAGAAGTTGCTGCAGAAGCTTTAAAGTTTGCAAAGCGACCAAGAATACATACAGGAATAGGCACTTCTGAATCTCATATAAAATTTAAGTTCAACTCTAACAAAGATGCTATTATAGAACGTGCTGTAGAGGCTGTTTCTTATGCAAAATCTTTTGTGGAGGATGTAGAGTTCTATGCTGAAGATGCGGGAAGAACAGATAATGAGTTTTTGGCTCGAGTCTGTGAAGCGGTGATCAAAGCAGGAGCAACCGTACTTAACATCCCTGATACAACAGGTTATTGCTTGCCAGATGAATATGGCGCAAAAATTAAGTACTTATACGAAAATGTAAAAGGCATTGACAGGGCCATTCTTTCCTGTCACTGTCACAATGATTTAGGTTTAGCCACAGCCAACTCTATTGCTGGTGTTATCAATGGTGCTAGACAAATTGAATGTACGATAAACGGTATTGGCGAACGTGCTGGTAATACCGCATTAGAAGAAGTTGTCATGATCTTAAGACAACACCCTACCCTAGGTTTAGATACCAATATCAATAGTAAACTATTAAATGACACTAGCCGTATGGTTTCTCAGAAAATGGGAATGATGGTACAGCCTAACAAAGCCATTGTGGGTGCAAATGCCTTTGCTCATAGCTCTGGTATTCACCAAGATGGTGTGATTAAAAATAGAGAAACCTACGAAATCATAGATCCTTTGGATGTTGGTGTTGATGAATCTTCAATTGTGTTAACAGCTAGAAGCGGTAGAGCTGCTTTGGCCTATAGAGCAAAAATTGTTGGTTATGAATTAACCAAAAAACAATTGGATATTGTTTATGAGGAGTTTTTAAAATATGCGGATAAAAAGAAAGAAATAGTGGATGAAGATATTCATGAAATTATTGAAACAAGTAATATTAATATTGAAAGCGTCGCCTAATGAATATTAACATTGCTCTTTTACCAGGAGATGGTATTGGCCCAGAAGTTATCGCACAAGCTGTAAAATGCTTGAAAGCGGTAGAGGAAACCTTTGGCCATCAATTTACATTTACTACAGAACTTATTGGTGGTGCTGCTATATTGGAAACAAAAAAAGCATTACCAGAAAACACCATAAAGCTTTGTTTAGAATCTGATGCCGTACTTTTTGGAGCTATTGGCCTACCAGAATATGACAATAACCCTGACGCCAAAATAAGACCTGAAAATGGTTTATTTGAACTTCGTAAGGCATTAGGCGTTTTTACAAATATTAGACCGGTAGCTGTTTTTCCTACCTTATTAAAAAAATCACCTTTAAAAGAAGCTGTTTTAAAAGGAACAGACTTTGTAATTTACAGAGAGCTTACTGGTGGAATTTATGGTGGTGAACATTCCTTAAGTGATGATGGCACACAAGCTACAGACATTGCTTCCTATACCGAAAGTGAAATTAGTAGAATTACCCATTTAGCCTTCAAAGCTGCTAAGAAAAGAGGAAAAAAAATTACGCTAATCGATAAGTCTAATGTATTAGAAACTTCTAGATTATGGCGTAGAGTGGTAAAACGTATAAGTGAGAGTTATCCTGAAGTAGCCTTAGAGTGTATTTATTTACACAATGCTATAATGCAGATGATTTTAAACCCTAGTAGGTTTGATGTAATTTTAGCTCCTAATCTTTTTGGAGATATTATTTCTGACCAAGCTAGTGTCATTGGAGGCTCTATAGGCTTATTACCTTCTGCATCTATAGGAGATGGTATTGCTATGTTTGAACCTATTCACGGATCTTATCCACAGGCTACAGGAAAAGATATTGCCAACCCAATAGCTGCTATTCTTTCTGCCGCCATGTTATTACAACATTTTGGGTTAGAAGAAGAATCTAGAGCCGTCGTATCTGCTGTAAATAAATCATTAAAGAAAAATATAGTTACCCCCGATATAAATTCAAAAAGCAAGTATGGCACCAACGATGTGGGCGATTTTATTGCGAACAACATTGTTGACACCGATGACAGTCTTAATATGAATTATGAAAATATTGGATTGGGTAAATCCACTATTATTTAAAAATACCCAGAATTAGTCCGTTAAACGCCTTTCAAATTTAATTTTGAAAGGCTTTTTCGGTTATTACTCCTGAGCTAAACCTGTTACGAGCTCCGTAAATTCTGCTTTAAATGCAATATACTTTTCCCCTGTTGCAGGCCCATTGAATCCTGTTTTTATTTTACGAACCACACCCTGCTTATCTATAAATAAGGTTGTAGGATAGGATAAGACATGGTTCAACATTGGCAATTTCTTTTGCGCTTCTTCTTTATCTGCAGTACCATATTGCGCTAACAACACTGGATAATCTATACCTACCCGTTCTTTTAAACGCTTTATAGCCTTAAAGGCATCTTCTTCTGTTTTAGCATATTCAAAGGATAGCGCGACTACTTCCAATTCTAAATCTTTATTATTCTTTACAAATTCTACCAGAAATTTAGTTTCATCTAAACAATTAGGACACCAAGTACCCATAATCTGCACCAAAACTGCTTTATTTTTAAATGTAGCATCTGATAATGATACGATGTTTCCTTTTTCGTCCGGAAATGAAAAACTAAATTCATCATAACCCTCCTTTAAATAGGTAAGAGAATCCTCATCTGGTAGTTCAAATACCTCATTACGAACGGCAGTAAATGGTTCCTTAAAATGATTTCCAGAGTAAAATGTACCATTTAATGTACTGTCACTCACTTTAGCAGTAAACAAAAAAGCGTGTGCCCCATCAAAAGCAGATAGCTTCAGAGAATCGCCATCTAAAACACCATCTAAATATCGGTAATCTCCTGTTGTGGTTCTAAAAGTACCATGAACCTTATTATTTTTCTGTAGAAAGATACCTTTACCAAGATAAAAATCTTCTGTATCTGGACTAAATTTTGTTTCCCAAACACCAGACATAGACGCTTTACTATCTGTATTTACAACAAATCTGTCGGTTTTACCAAAAGTAGCTGTAAATGGCACCACCCTATCTAAACTTTCCTTTATAAATTCTCCTTTAATAGTATCTCCGTCAAATGTACCTTGTAAATACCCCTCAAATACAGGAAATTTTATAGTTACTGAATTCCCAGAAATTGTAATTTCATCGGTATGAATTAATTCTTCCGCATTATAAATATCTGCGGTATAAGAATCATCTGGCTCTCTGTTTATACTTAAATTAAACGGTAATTTTTGGTGATCCATAACTTGCAATTCCACAAGCCATTTTCCATCTTTCAATATTTCTTGATTTTCTTTAGCCGCTTTATCCTCTTTACAAGAAAATAATAAGACAAAAACTCCAGCAATAAGCACCAACTTCTTCATAATTCCTTCTTTTCAAAGCCGAAATAACAATTAATTTGTTACAATTAAAAATAAAAATCAATTCAATTAAATAGCTATTGAATGTCTTAACACATTGTTTTATATTTGTAGGCTGTTATCTGCAAATTATTAGAAGCTAATAATAGCAAGGTTTACTAAAACAAAAATCAAAAACCAACACTAACGATCCGATAAGGATACTTAAGTATTGCAGTTTAGTTCTAAGAATTAGAACAGTACAACTTACTTAAACTCGGAATTGAAAATATTATTAAATGAAAATATCTTACAACTGGCTAAAACAATTTTTACAGATTAGCTGGGAAGCTGAACAAACTGCGGAATTATTAACCGATCTTGGTTTGGAAGTTGAAGGAATTGAAGCATTTGAATCTACTAAAGGCGGTTTAAAAGGGATTGTTGTAGGTCATGTTTTAACTTGTGAGAAACATTCAAACGCAGATAAATTAAAAGTTACCACTGTTGATATTGGGTTAGAAAATCCAATTCAAATAGTCTGTGGCGCAGCTAATGTTGCTCAAGGACAAAAAGTACCAGTAGCTACAATTGGCACTAAACTTTACACCAAAGAAGGTGAAGAGTGGGTTATTAAGAAGGGAAAAATTCGTGGTGAAGAAAGTCATGGTATGATCTGCGCTGAAGATGAAATTGGCGTAGGAGAAAGTCACGATGGTATTATGGTCCTAAGTAACGATCTAAAACCAGGAACTCCTTGTGCTGCAATTTTTGAAGTAGAAACTGATACTGTTTTTGAAATTGGCTTAACGCCAAACAGAGCTGATGCTATGAGTCATTTAGGTGTTGCTAGAGATTTAAAAGCAGGACTGAAGCAAAAAGATATTCAGTTAGAACTGATTACTCCTTCTGTTAGTAATTTTCATATTACCAACAGGTCATTAAAAATTGATGTTAATGTTACAGATAACAAACTTGCTCCAAGATATGCTGGGGTAACCATTAACAACCTTACCGTTCAAGAGTCTCCTAATTGGTTAAAAAATAGATTGAAAGCTATTGGTCTAAGCCCAATAAATAATATTGTAGATGTTACTAATTATGTACTTCACGAATTAGGACAGCCTTTACATGCTTTTGACGTGAACAAAATAAAAGATCATAAAATACAAGTAAAAACTCTGGCTACCGGTACTAAATTTAAAACTCTAGACGGCGTTGAGATTGAGTTACATGAAGATGATTTAATGATCTGTGACTCCGAAAAGCCACTTTGTATTGCTGGTGTTTATGGAGGTTTAAATTCTGGTGTTACAAAAGACACTACCTCTATCTTTTTAGAAAGTGCCTATTTTGACCCAATTTCTGTACGAAAAACATCAAAAAGACACGGCTTTAATACAGATGCATCTTTTAGATTTGAAAGAGGTATAGATATTAATAGTGTCGAATACTGTTTAAAAAGGGCTGCAATTTTAATACAACAAATAGCCGGCGGTGATATCACTTCTGACATTATTGATCAGTATCCAAATAAACAGAACGACTATCAGGTGTTCTTGACCTATAAGAAAATCAATAGATTAATAGGACAAGAAATTCCACAAGACATTATAAAATCTATACTCGCTTCATTAGATATAAAACTTAATAACGTTACAGAAACAGGCTTAGGTCTAACCATTCCTTTCTATCGCGTTGATGTTCGTAGAGAAGTAGATGTTATTGAGGAAATCTTAAGAGTATACGGCTATAATAATATTAATTTTAAGCAAAAGTTAAACGCCTCAATTGCTACTACGAGTCCGTTTGAAGATTATAAAATTCAGTCCATTGTAGGTGATTTCTTATCTGCCAAAGGTTTTAATGAAATTATGACCAATAGTTTAACTGTACCTACTTATAATGAGGCGCTAGATAAATTAAACGAAGAGCACACGGTAAAAATCATTAATCCTTTGAGTAATGATCTTTCTGTAATGAGAAGAACTTTATTATTTTCAGGTTTAGAAGCAGTATTGTATAATAGCAATAGAAAAAGACAGAATTTAAAATTCTTTGAGTTTGGAAAAAGTTACCATAACTACAACGGGCAAAAAGAAGAAAATAAACACTTAGTACTTTTCTTAACCGGAAATAAGAATGAAGACTCTTGGATTGCTCCTGCAAGCAAGGCAAGCTTTTTTACCTTAAAATCTCATGTAGAAAGTATCTTAGAACGTTTAGGTGTGAAAAACGTAACTACCGTGATTTCTAAAAGCGATGAATTTTCTGAAGCCATAGCATTAAAATCTGGAAAAATAGAACTAGTAAACTTTGGTACCGTTAAAAAATCAATCCTTAAAAGTTTTGATTTAAAAAACGAAGTATTGTATGCCGACTTTAAATGGGATGAGATCTTAAAGCTTATAAGTAATCATGAGATAGCGTACAAAGAAATTTCTAAATTCCCTGAAGTAAAGAGAGATTTTGCTTTGCTTATTAATAATGAAGTTTATTTTAAAGACATACATAATATTGCCTTTGAAACAGAAAAATCATTATTAAAAGAAGTGAGTCTTTTTGATGTATATACGGGATCAAAATTGCCGAAAGGAAAAAAATCTTATGCAGTTAGCTTTACACTTAAATCAGAGAAAGCAACACTGACAGACAAGCAGATTGAAAAGATAATGACGAAATTTAAGCAGAATTTTGAAACTAAGCTTGGTGCAGAACTAAGATAATAATTACTACAAAATTTTTAATCGCAAGTAAAGCTTAAAATTAAGCTTTACTTGCAATATGACTTACACTATCAATCACATGGATGACACCGTTACATTGTGTAGCATCTGCTTTCGTGATAATTGATTGTTGACCGTATTTATCTGTCAATATAATATCTAAACCTTTCATGGTAGCTACAAGAGTGTCTCCTGAAATGGTCGTAAAAGTAGCTCTACCTTTTCCACTGCAAAGCGCTTTTAATATTCTTGACGCAGTTAATTTGCCTGCAATAATATGGTATCCTAATATAGATTGTATTTCTTTTTTATTCTTGACACGAACTAAATCCGTTATTCTTGCTTTCGTAGTAGAATCAAAGTTAACATCACTAGGAGCAAAAACAGTAAACTGCGCTTCGCCATCCAATAATGTTTCTAATTCTGAAACATGTACTGCCGCCATAAGTAATTGATGATTTCCGGAGTCTTCAGTATTCTTTAAAATAGATTTCTCAGGATCCATTTTTGTAATACTATTTTTTTTCTGCGCATTAACACTAAGCATAGCAAGGGTTAACAGCACTAAAAGAGGGGATTTTAGTAACTTCATAATTCAGTGTAGGTATTAAAATTTAATAAAATAAAAAATCTGGGGCGGTATTTCATCGTTGAAATACTAAATAATAACGGCAAGATACACCTATTATTGGGTAGTTCGTGGGCGATAAAATGCATTTCATAGAAATTAACATTTATTTAACATGGGTTTAGGAAAAATTCTCAATATAACTAAAGTTACAATTTCGTAAATTTGAGATGATCTCAAAAATTATTCAAATGCTATTGAAAAAGATAAACCTTGAAGATCAACTCAAAAAAGAAAAAAAGAGGTCGATTTCCTCCTCTAATACTTTGATTGATCAATTTTACCACACCTTGGAAGAAGACCACAAAACTTCCTCTAAAATCCGTAAGAATACTACTGAAAAGAATCAAGAAAATTACAATCACTTTACTCTTGACCTATTAGATACTGATAAAATTTATCATGTAACAGAGATTAAAAAAATCTGTATTGATTACCGACTTCGGTTTTTAGACAGTGCTTATTTCAAAGGTAAAATTCCGAAAGAGGCTATTTTAAAAATTAAAAAACTAGAACACGAGCATCATACCGAACTAAAGAATTTTAAAATTATAGCCCCGTCAAAGCTCTTTAAATTAGAAGATAAGGACGATCCGTTATTATTTGCGTGCTTAGGCAATGACTATTATTATCTCATACATAAATGGGGGAATGACATGAGCGGATTTCGAAAGTTTCTAATGTTGCCTTTTAAAAGCATCATCAACCTACTACTTGTCATTATTGTTTTGAGTTACGGCTTGACCTTATTAGTTCCGTCTGGCCTATTTTCTAAGTCTGAGTCTAGTGCTCAATTTTGGATTATGTGTTTCTTTATGTTTAAAACTATTGCTGCAATCACCATTTTTTATGGATTTGCAAAAGGAAAAAACTTTAATCCTGCTATTTGGAATAGCAAGTTTATATAAATATGTTCTACAAGAAAACAGCGGCAAAAAGCCGCTGTTTTTTAATTTTATGTAACAAAGATCGACTAGATACTAGATAAGATCTCCTAATTGTCCTACTGCAGGAAGACGTTCTGTGGTAAAACCTTCTGCAAACTCTACTCCTATTAATCTACCTAAATCTCTCGCCCTATAATTAACACTATCTGTAAAATTCTTGCTACTGATGGGTGTTTCTGGTTCAGAACTTTTTGGGTCATAAAATTGGGAGCCATATGCAAAAATAGCTTCTGTCTTTTTTTCTATATAACCTGTTACATCCACTAAGAAATCCGGATTCAAATTTTTCCATTGAATGTAATGATACACAACTTTTGGGCGCCAAGGCTCTTGCCAATGCTCATCACCATCAAACTTAGTATCAATCTTAATCAATCCACTTAAAAAACAAGCATCACTTACAAGCTTACTCCCTTTTCCATGATCAATATGGCGATCATCAATAGCATTACAAAGTACTATTTCTGGTCTGTATTTCCGTATCATTTTTATTACCGCCAATTGATGCTCTTTATCGTTGGTAAAAAATCCGTCTGCGAACTCCAAATTTTCACGAACAGCAACGCCTAAAATTTTTGCAGCAGCATTCGCTTCTTTATCTCTAATTTCGGCACTACCACGGGTACCCAGTTCTCCCCTAGTTAAATCTACGATGCCTACTGTTTTACCGTTCGCAATCTCCTTAGCTATTGTTGCTCCTGCACCTAACTCTACATCATCAGGATGCGCTCCAAAAGCAAGTATATCTAATTTCATAATTCTATTTTATAATTCCTCAGTCGCATGCCGCAACCAATTACTTACTTTATCGCGACAGCAATTGCTTGTTCTATATCTGCAATAATGTCTTCTATATCTTCAATCCCTAATGAAAAACGAATTAACCCATCTACAATGCCTTGGTTTGCCCGTTCTTCTGGACTCAATAAAGAGTGAGATGTTTTGGTTGGCGATAATACTGTACTTTCAACTCCAGCCAAACTCATCGATGATTTGATTAGCTTCAAAGCTTGTTGAAAGGTATAGGAATCAATCCCATCTTTTAATTCAAAGGATAGCATCCCACCAAAACCACGCATTTGAGATTTTGCCAATTCATGATCAGGATGACTTGGTAATCCTGGGTAATACACCGCTTGAATAGACTTATTCTGATATAAGTATTCTGCCATTTTTTGCGCATTCTCATTCTGTGCTCTTACGCGCAAGCCCATTGTTTTTATACTACGTTCTAGTAACCATACCGTATAATCACTTAAACTACCCCCAAAATTCTTCGCCAATTGAAAAATACGCTCCATATATTCTTTTGTAGAAGCAACAGCTCCTGCTAAAATATCTGAATGACCTCCCATATATTTAGTAGCACTATGTATAACCACATCAATTCCAAAATCTATAGGATTCTGATTTACGGGACTCGCGAAAGTATTGTCGATCATAGAAACCAATCCGTGTTTCTTTGCAATAACGCTTACAGCTTTTAAATCTGTAATAGTCAATAAAGGATTCGAAGGAGTTTCTATATAAATTACTTTCGTATTCTCTTTTATTTTTGCTGTGAAATCTTCGGGCTTTAATCCGTCTGTAAAAGAGTAAGAGATTCCAAATTTCTCGAATTCTTCCGTTACTAAATTATAGGTACCACCATACAAAGTTTTCTGTAGCACAACATGATCTCCCGCTCGCAAAAAAGCCATTAATGCCGTACTTACTGCCGCCATACCACTACCAAAAATCATCGCAGCCTCTGCATGTTCTAACGCAGCTACTTTTTCCGATAATGCTACTTGATTTGGTGTATTAAAATATCTTGGATACCGTTTTACTTCAACATCATCAAAAGCATAAGAAGTGCTCATATAAAGAGGAGAAACCGCTCCTTTATATTTTTCATCTTTCAATTCTCCAAAATGTGTACAAATAGTATTGAATCCTGCTTTTTTGTTTTCCATGTTACTTACTGCGTATTTTTTATTTGATCACTAAATTAAGAAATGTGTGTGTTATTTTTTAGAATAATACTTTCTATATTTCCAAAAACTTAATCCGCCTAACAACAAAACTCCTGCTACGGTATAATATATAAAAGTAGGCGTAATTACTTGTGCTCCGCTCGCATAACTATGCAAACCTGCTAGATAGAAATTCACCCCAAAATAAGTCATCATAATACTTCCAAAAGCAACAACACTCGCAAAATTGAAGGTCCATCTTCCTCTAAGCCCTGGCACAATACGCATGTGCAAAACAAATGCATAAACCATGATAGAGATTAATGCCCATGTTTCTTTCGGATCCCAACCCCAATATCTTCCCCAACTTTCATTAGCCCATTGTCCTCCTAAAAAGTTACCAATGGTCAGCATTACCAATCCTGCAGTCAAAGCAATCTCATTAACTATGGTAATTTCTTTGAGACTGTACTCTATTCGCTTTTTATTTTTTTCATTAGTCATCAAAATTAGCACCAAACCAACTACTCCAAGAATCATCCCTACGGTAAGCGGACCATAACTCCCTACAATTACTGCTACGTGAATCATTAACCAATAGCTATCTAAAACAGGCTGTAAATTTGCTACCGCAGGATCTATCCAATTCATATGTGCAATCCATAACAACATAGACGTAACAAATGCCGTAGATGCTATGGTTAAATTACTTCTACTACTAAAAGCCAAGCCTATCCCTAAAGTTGCCCAAGCCACATAGAGAATACTTTCATACGCATCACTCCAAGGCGCATGACCAGAAATATACCAGCGTAAAATAAGACCTGCCGTATGCAAGATAAATAGCATCCAAATAATCCCTTTAAAAGTAGTAACTCCTATTCTAAGTCCTTTTCGATCTTTAAAAATTTGAAAGATTAGCATAAAGAACATTATGATCCCAGCAAGGGCATAATACTTATACAGGTTGTTGAAAATATCTATTTTGTTGTAAAAAACTTCTGCCTTTATTTTATTATCTGAAGGCAATACAGCCGCTCCATGATTTTTTTGGTTTTGTTTAAAAGCCTGGAGTAATTTATCTGCTTGACTATAATCTTTAGTTGCTATTGCTGTTTTGAGTGTCATTAAATAAAATGGCAATGCATTACTTACAAAATTACCATACAAGGAATCAGTTACTTGATATTTTCCAGAACGGTATTCTACTGCTGAAATCCATTTATTATTCTCATCGTCTAACAACGGAAAAACTTTGATAATATCTCCTCCTAAAGCCCTATTCAATAAACCTAATCGCAAATAAGTATCTTTTATATCGGTCTGAAATTTATTCGGATTTGTAGTATTAAAAGCATCATCTAAAAAAGGTTCAAACTTTGTTTGTCCGTTTGAATCAAAAAAATCTGTTGCCTTTACATAGCGCTGATCACTAGGTACATTAATTATTTTACGGATACTATCGTTTATTCCCTTTTTATCTAAGGCTATAAATTCTGTATTGTACCAAATAGCAGGATTCAACATCATAGATAACAATACCTGATCTGAATTTAAATCCTTAAATTTATTCTTAAAACTTAGTTTTCGTAACAACTCAGAAGAATACGTATTTATAGGCTTCATACGCCCACCATCATCTTGAATGACTAGTTTTCCAAAGTTTTCTGCATGTTCTTTAGACACAATGGTTTCTTGCATCATAGAATCTATCTGCGTTACAGTAGGCGCTGCAGTATGACCATGGCCATCACCTTCAGAATGGCCTGTTTGTGCAGACATCCCTAAACTTAGACCAAAAAATAAAACTATTGTAGTCGTTACTTTCTTTGCATTCAGTTTTTTCAAGGATGCCGTTAAATCTTTAAAACGTGTATCACCAAAAAACATAATACCCATCAACCCAATATACAGAAGAAAGTAACCAATATAGGTAATACGTGTTCCCCAAAAATCATGATTTACTGAAAGCCCCGTTCCTTTTTCATCCGGATCAAAATTTGCTTGAAAAAAACGATACCCTTTATGATCTAGTACGTGATTCATATAAATATCATAATCAAACGGACGCTCATCTTCAATGGTTACTTTACTCATGAAAGATGAGAATCCTTTTTCAGTTCCTGGGTATTTTTCAGCTATAAAATCGTTTAATTTAATTCCGAAAGGCAATTCATACACCTTAGAGCCATAACGTAGTGAAAAATCAAGACCGCCTAGGGTCACCTTATCTGAATATTCCGCAGATCCTTTACCTCCCAATAAAGTCTGTTGTATTTTTTCGCCATTAGTTTCTATTTCTACCACCATGGCATCTCTAGTCTTTTCATTTACTTCTGCTTCAGGAACTTCTACAACCCCATAAGAACCTTTAAGAATAGGCTCTGGAATTACAAATTGCATACCTGCAGTATTATATAAAGAACGCAATACTAAAGGTTGAATACTATCTTTTAAAAGTACGCCTTTAAACTGATCTGCCATGCGCATATAATCGCCTTCAAAAGGAGATTCAATTAGATATTCGCCATCTTCAAATAGTATATTAATAGCTCCATCGGTTGGTTTATTTAATGAAAATAATACATTATGAATACTGGATACCTTCCCACTTTCTAAGTAATGATCATGACGTTCTCCATCACCGGCTTCAACAATTTTCAAATATTCGTTACCCTTTTCATCAGGAATTAAACCTTCTGCCGCTCCTTCTATAAATTTTACAAATGAAATTTTAAAGGGCTGACCGTTGAAGTCCATCTTCCAAGGCAAACTAGATTTTATACCCTCTGGTGTTACGATAATATCATCTTCAAGAGGTTTACGCAAGCGTTCTCCATCAATATCTCCATCTACATTAGCACTCAAAAAAGTCTTATCCGAATAAAACACTTTTTCTGTCTGTCCCTCCCGTATGGGCATCATTCCTTCAAAGCTTATATATCTTGTTACAAAAGCACCTACAATGATTAGAATCCAAGACATATGCAATAATAATACAGGCCATTTCTCTTTTCTAAGTAAACGATATCTAAAAATATTACCTGAAAAATTAATAACAAAAAACACCATAATGGCTTCAAACCAAGTGGTGTTATAAATATATATACGCGCCGTATCTGTACTATACCAACTTTCTACAAAGGTACCTATCCCCATAGAGACAGCAAATACAATAAATAAAACGGACATTAATCTTGTGGAGAAAAAAAACTTCTGAAGGAGTGCTTTCATGGATAATAAACCAATTGAATTTGGTCTACAAAAGTACGCCCTTTTACTACTAAATTAAAACCAAACTCGGCTAAAAACGCTTTTAAGATGTTAATTATTTCTTATAATTTATTTAACATTTAACTCCAAAAAGGTTCAGCATCAATACGCTGTATTGTTTAAAATTTAAAATAAGCGAAGTAGTTCTATATTTCTATAGCTATTTTATGAAAATTAGTACTTTTGGGTATGATTTCAATTGTGCTCATTGGTACTGGAAATATTGCAACGCATCTATTTGATACTTTTTTGCAATATGACATGCTCAACGTATTGCAGGTAGTAGGACGACAGAAAGATGCTCTGAACTATTTTAGCCAAAAAACAGACACCTGCCTTTTAACAGAACCCATCACCACAGCAGATGTATATATTATTGCGGTGAGTGATGATGCTATTACGGAAGTTTCTTCTAAACTTAAGGATGTTAATGGTTTGGTGGTACATACCTCGGGTAGTGTACCGATGCTTGCCTTAGTGAACTGTAAAAACATCGGCGTATTTTATCCATTACAAACTTTTTCTAAAGGTAAAAAGGTGAATTTTAGAACTATTCCCATTTGCATCGAAGCCGAAAATGAGGAGAATTTAAAATCACTTTCTTTCCTTGCGGAAACAATTTCTGATAAGGTGTACCACATATCTACAGATCAACGCAGGCATTTACATTTGGCTGCCGTTTTTGTAAACAACTTTACCAATTATATGTACACCATAGGCAATGAAATTTGTGATGAACACCAAGTTCCATTTGATATTTTACGTCCATTAATTAAAGAAACTTCAGATAAAATAGAAACTTTAGCTCCAAAAGAGGCACAGACTGGGCCTGCAAGACGTAATGATGTTGCCACCATGCAACGCCATTTGGAACAAATAAATGGCAAAGACAAAAAACAGATGTATAAAATACTAAGCGAATCAATTCAAGAAAAATATGGAAAAAAGTTATAAAGAATACCTAGAAAATATTACCACATTTGTTTTTGATGTTGATGGTGTTTTTACCGATGGTAAATTGTTAATTACTACAGAAGGTGAAATGCTTAGAACTATGGACGTAAAAGATGGTTACGCCCTAAAAACAGCTCTAAACAAAGGGTATAACGTGTGCATAATTTCTGGCGGCACTAATGAAGGTGTACGTCAGCGTATGAAAACCCTAGGCGTTAAAGATATTCACCTAGGTGCACATCAAAAAATAAGCATTTTAGAAGCCTACTTAAAGGCAAATTCTATAGCTCCGGAACACGTTTTGTATATGGGTGATGATTTGCCAGATATTCCTCCTATGAAAGTAGTTGGATTAGCCACATGCCCTCAAGATGCAACACCAGAAGTAAAAACCATATGCAGCTATATTTCACATAAAGCTGGTGGTAATGGTTGTGTAAGAGACGTTATAGAGCAAGTATTAAAAGTTCGTGGCGATTGGTATGAGAATTTTGATGCCTATAACGCTTAGAATATGTGGAATAAAAAATTGAACCGTTTACATCTAATTTTAGCTTCAGGATCTCCAAGAAGAAAAAAATTCTTTGAAGAATTAGACCTTGAGGTCGTTATAGATGTTCGGCCGGTAGAAGAAGTGTACCCTGATCATTTAAAAGGAAGTGAAATCCCTGATTATTTAGCGGTGCTTAAAGCTTCAAAATTTAAAGAAACACTGAATGCGAATGATGTGGTTATTACTTCTGACACTGTAGTTTGGTATAAGAATGAATCTTTGGCGAAGCCCGCAGATGGTAATGAAGCGTATGAAATGTTGCGAAAAATGTCTAATGATTGGCATGAAGTTATTACCGCTGTGTGTTTTACCTCCTCAGGGAAGCAAACCGTATTAAATAGTACTACCCATGTAAGATTTAAAGAATTAAGCGACGAAGAAATCTGGTATTATATAAACACCTACAAGCCTTTTGATAAAGCTGGTGCTTATGGTATTCAAGAATGGATAGGACTTATTGGAATAGAAGAAATTAAGGGTTCACATGCTAATGTTGTTGGCTTGCCAACGCACTTAGTTCATAAAACGCTGATGAGTATGGTATCTTAAATAAATTCCTTTATTTTTAAGGGTGAAAATTTAAATGTTATGAAAAAGTGGATGAAATTTGAGTTCTTAATCATTATTTTCTCGTTGGGCGCAGTGAGTTTAGAATCTTGTGCTCAAAACGAGAAAAAGACAACTCCTGAAAAAGTTACCGTAAAGGAAGAAACTGCTCCAAAAGCTAAGAATAACTTAGCTGCTAATTTTAAAGAATATTGGTATTCTGGTACAGCAGAGCTTACTTCATATACCTTAGACCAAGCTAGATATGGCGAAATGCGCGGCGGAAATGCTGTTTTAATCTACGTTACAGAACCTTTTTTAGCAGACAAACAAGTAAAGGCAGATGGCTCTAATGCTGACAATATCCCCGTGCTAAAACTAAATAGCACTAAAAACTATATTACAGGTATTTATCCTTATTCATTAATGACGAGTAGTTTTTACCCTGTACACGATGATGCGCATGCGGTAAAACTATCTTTTTCTGCTCAAGAATGGTGCGGACATATTTATGCACAATTAAATAATAGAGAACAATTTGATGTAGTTTCACATTCCTATTTTGAGAATGAAGCGGATCAAAATTTCACTTTAGAAAAATCAATACTTGAAAATGAAATCTGGAATAAAATAAGAATAAACCCCAGTAACTTACCTCTAGGTACATCAGAAGTTATTCCTTCATTAGAATATATTAGGCAAACACACAAGCCTCTAAAAGCATATACCGCAACTATGCGTATTGATGCAGAAAATGATAGTATTAGCACCTACACTATAAGCTACCCTGAGTTAGAAAGAACTTTAAAAATTGACTTCACAACAGCATTTCCTCACACCATAGAAGGATGGTCTGAAACCTATAGTAGTGGGTACGGCGATAAGGCAAAAATATTAACGACTACTGCCATTAAAAATAAGTTAATTATAACACCATATTGGCAACAAAATAAGAATAGTGACCTATTTTTGCGCGATAGTTTAGGTTTATAATATATGACGAAGTTTTTTATCAATCACCAAGAAGAGTTATTACGATCTTTCATCACCATTGCTGTAGTTTTAATTTTAAAGTTTGTATTTACAAAAGCAGTAAAGAAAGTTGGCAAATTAGGTGATTTTAACAAGGTTAGAACCAACCTTATCATTAAATATATTTCTATTGCGTTAACGATTATTGCTATCGCTGTTTTAACTCTAATTTGGAGTGTTAACTTCAAAGATTTAGGTGCATTATTAGCTTCTATTTTTGCCGTAATTGGTGTCGCTCTTTTTGCCCAGTGGTCTATTTTAAGTAACATCACTGCTGGCGTGATTATCTTCTTTTCCTATCCCTTTAAAATCGGGAATACCATCCGTATTTTTGATAAAGAAATTCATAAAACAGACAAGAATGGTGACGAAACTTTTGTAATAGAAGATATCCGAGCGTTTCACTTGCATTTAAGAAGAGGAAATGGTGAGATATTAACATACCCTAATAGTTTGGTGTTACAAAAAGGGGTTTCCCTAGTCCAAACCTACAATGAAGATACCCAAGAATTGTAAGTAAGCCTGTTAAAGATATTTAAAAAATTGCACTCTAGCAGTTAATATTTCTATATTTGAGTGCCAACTAAATTCAAAAAAAAATATATGCGCAAAATAACCAAGTTGTTTGCATTAGCTCTCCTATTATCAAATTTTACATTTGCACAAGCCCCTAAGAAAAGTTCTTCCTCAGATATTTATCATGCCATAGAAAAATTAAATTTTCTAGGTAAAGCATTATACATCGCAGCACACCCTGATGATGAAAACACACGGTTAATCTCTTATTTATCAAATAACGTAAAAGCAAAAACGGCTTATTTATCGTTAACAAGAGGTGATGGAGGTCAAAACTTAATTGGTACGGAATTATCAGAACTATTAGGCGTATTACGTACCCAAGAATTATTGGCAGCAAGAAATGTAGATGGTGGAAATCAATTTTTTAGCAGAGCCAAAGATTTTGGCTATTCTAAGCACCCCAATGAAACTCTTAAAATATGGGATAAAGATTTGGTCTTGAGTGATGTTGTTTGGGTTATTAGAAATTTTAAACCCGATGTTATTGTTAACCGCTTTGATCACAGATCTCCAGGTACGACACATGGACATCATACCTCTTCGGCAATGCTAAGTTTTGAAGCTTTTGATTTGGCAGGAAATAGCGCTAGCTATCCAGATCAACTTTCAAAAACAAGTACATGGCAACCCAAACGTTTGTTTTTCAACACCTCTTGGTGGTTTTACGGAAGTCAGGAAAAATTTGATGAAGCAGATAAAACTAATTTATTAAATGTAGATACTGGTGTATACTATCCTAACCTTGGACTTTCCAACAATGAGATTGCAGATATGGCTAGAAGCCAGCATTTATGTCAAGGTTTCGGAAGACTGACATCAAGAGGTTCTGAAACAGAATACATCGAACTTTTAAAAGGAGATTTACCTAAAAACAAGAGCGATATTTTTGACGGAATTAACACGACGTGGACCCGTATTGATGGTGGAAAAGCAATTGGAGCCATTCTATACCAAGTAGAAGAGAACTTTAATTTCAAAAATCCTTCGATACACCTTCCTCAACTTCTTAAAGCCTATAAACTACTACAAAATAGCAAAGATTTAGATTGGAAATCTGAAAAAGAAAAAGAGCTGCTTGCTATTATAGAAGCGGTAACGGGTCTTTATTTAGAAGCTTCTGCAACATCCTCTTTTGCAGTACCAGGTGAGGTTATTGATATAGCAATTGAAGCCATCAATAGAAGTGATGCCAATATACAATTGCAGGCCTTAGAGCTTAATCCTGATGAAGTTATTATTGAGGGTACCGCTCTTAAGAATAATATTGAATACAAAAATACACTGGCGCTAAACATACCTGCATCAGCTAAATATACCAATCCATATTGGTTAAATGAAAAAGGAACTTTAGGCACGTATACCATTAAGGATCAAGAATTAATTGGGAAACCAGAAACACCTAGACCATTTCATGTGAACTTCACTTTAAATATTGAAGGGGAAACCATTGTAATTAAAAAACCTGTAATCTACAGGTATTCAAAGCCAGATAAAGGAGAATTGTACCAACCTTTTGAAATAGTTCCTTCAGCTACAGCAGCTATAAAAGATAAAGTACTAATTTTTGCAGACGGAACATCAAAGCAAATAGCGGTTACTGTTAAAGCTCATAAAGATAATGCCATCGGTGAAGTAATGCTTCAACATGCAAAAGGATGGAAGATTAACACCCCATCATTGCGCTTTACCATTGCTAAGAAAAATGATGAGAAGACCCTTATTTTCACTGTAACTCCACCTGCTACACAAGACGAAAGTTACCTCTCTCCTATTGTAAAGATTGACGGATTTGAAATTTCCAAAGAACTGATTTCTATAAACTATGATCATATTCCAGAACAAACGGTATTAATGCCTGCGGAGACAAAAGTGGTACGCCTAGATATTAAAAAAGCAGGGCAGTATATTGGATATATTGTTGGTGCTGGAGATAAAGTTCCAGAAAGTTTAAAACAGATAGGATATACTGTACAAGAGATAGATCCTTTAAGTATTTCTGATGCATCCCTTAAAAAATACGATGCTATCGTATTAGGTATACGAGCCTATAATGTTGTGACGGAATTAAAGTTCAAGCAGAAAAATCTTTTAGATTATGTAAAAAATGGCGGTACCATGATTGTACAATACAATACGGCTGGCAGATGGAGTGATCAATTTGAAAATATTGCCCCTTTTGATCTTACCTTATCAAGAGATCGTGTAACTGATGAAAACGCAAGGGTCCATATTTTAGATAAAAAAAATTCGCTATTAAATTTCCCGAATAAAATTTCAGATGATGATTTTAACGGTTGGATCCAAGAGCGAGGATTATACTTTCCAAGTGCTTGGAGCAAAGAGTTTACCCCTGTTTTAGGAATGCAAGATGATGGGGAAACAGAAAAAAAAGGGAGCTTACTTATCGCTCCTTATGGAAAAGGAACCTATATTTATACAGGACTCAGTTTCTTCAGAGAATTACCTGCTGGAGTTACAGGCGCCTATAAGTTGTTTGCCAATATGTTGTCTGTTGGAAAAACAACCGTTAGTACTGATAAAAAATTAAAAGATTAACTGCTATGGATGATAAGTTTAGTTGGAAAAATGAGTATTCTCTAGTACTTATATTGAATATTATTTACATCATAGTATTTTACTTCATTATGACAGGAAACAGGTAATATGGAAGCGATTGATTGGAGTATATTAATAGGTACCTTAGCTTTTATTGTAGGTTATGGAGTTTGGAAAACAAAAGGCAGTAAGAACGTTAAAGATTATGTTCTAGGCGGTAAAGAAGCCAATTGGACCACTGTCGGATTATCTGTGATGGCGACACAAGCTAGTGCTATCACCTTTTTATCTACTCCAGGACAGGCATTTCATGACGGAATGGGATTTGTTCAATTTTATTTTGGCCTACCTATTGCCATGGTCATTATTTGCATTGTCTTTGTTCCGCTATATCACCGCTTAAAAGTCTACACTGCTTACGAGTTTTTAGAATCTAGATTTGATGTAAAAACCAGAACACTTGCTGCGCTACTATTTTTAATTCAAAGAGGTTTAGCTGCGGGAATTACGATCTACGCACCTTCTATTATATTATCTGCCGTTCTAGGGTGGGATTTACTCACTTTAAATATTATCATCGGTACCATTGTCACTATTTATACCGTTTCTGGAGGTACTAAGGCTGTAAACGTTACTCAAAAACAGCAAATGTTTATTATTATGCTGGGTATGTTTGTAGCCTTCTTTTATATCTTGGGGTATTTACCCGAAGACATTACTTTTAGCAAAGCCTTAAAAGTTGCAGGTGCTAGCGGAAAATTAGATATTTTAGATTTTAGTTTTGATACGTCCAAGCGCTACACTTTTTGGAATGGTATCACCGGAGGTCTATTCCTTTTCCTAGCCTATTTTGGTACAGATCAAAGCCAAGTACAACGTTATCTTTCTGGAAAATCTGTTAGAGAAAGTCAGCTTGGTCTTATTTTCAACGGTATTTTCAAAATCCCCATGCAGTTCTTTATTTTACTTCTAGGAGTTTTAGTTTTTGTTTTTTACCAATACAACCCTTCTCCCTTAAACTTTAATCCTGCTGCAACTTCGGCGGTATATGACTCTGAATATGCAGAAGATTACAAATTACTAGAGCAAGCACATGAAGAACTAGCTATAGAAAAAAAAATAGCGCAAGATGAGTTTTCTGCAGCATTAGATATCAAAGAGTATGACGCTACTGTAGAAGCAAAACAGCATATTATTTCTGTAAACAATAAAGATAAAAAAAATAGAGCTGCTGCCCGTGAGGTAATAAATGAAGCAGATCCAAATATTGAAACCAATGATAAGGATTATGTATTTATTCACTTTATACTTAATTACCTCCCAAAAGGACTTATAGGCTTACTACTTGCTGTTATACTATCTGCAGCAATGTCTTCAACCGCATCAGAATTAAATGCGTTAGGAACTATTACGGCTCTTGACATTTTTAAAAGACACACCGAAAAAAGAGGCGAAAAACCACAAGAATACTATGTGAATATGTCTAAATGGTTTACCCTCATTTGGGGTATTATAGCCATAGGCATTGCGTGTGTTTCTAATTTATTTGACAATTTAATACAATTGGTAAATATTATAGGATCTATATTCTACGGAAATGTTCTAGGGATATTTTTACTCGCCTTTTTTATCAAATTTGTAAAGGGAAATGCTGTTTTTATAGGGGCTATTATTACACAGGTTTTAGTAATTGCCATCTATTATTTCTTTATTTACAGCATGCCAGAAGGAGAGGAAAAAGTGAGTTATTTACTACTAAATTTAATAGGTTGTGGTCTGGTAATGGGGATTTCAATTTTCTTACAGTTGTTTGATAATATTCTTAAAACACCATCGATAGAGGCATAAAAAAAAGCGCTTCATTTTATAAATGAAGCGCTTTTAATTTTAGAGGACACCTTTTATTTTGCGCCCCATTCTTTTAATGAATCTTTATTCATTTTAACGTAATCCATATTCTTCGCTATTTCTGCCGCTGCTAAAGATTTTTTAGCTGCTTCTATAGCTCCTTTTTTATCACCTGCTTTTGCATAGATAAGAGATTGTTGTCTTAGTTGCCAGAATGCTGGTTTCTCAGTCATTGACATAGCCTTGTCCATCCATTCTTTAGCTTGCTTAATATCTTTACCAGAATTTAAGTAGTATACTGCAGATGCATAATAATCACCCGCACCAGGACCAGCCATCACTTTACTTATTCCTTCCATCACTGTAGCATCGGTAGGAACTTCAAAAGGAATAGCAACTTTAGTCGTATCCCAAGATATTTCTAAATGCGCACCATTATCCGAAATGTGATTGATTGCCAATGTAAAAGATTCTGCTTTATCTGCTATTGTCGTTGGGTTTATTTTTACTACCGCTGCAACCTTACTTGCATCCCAGCTTTCTGGAGTTCCCCAGTTTTCTGTATTCGTGTAAAAATTAACTTCCCAAACTGCTTCTCCAGGAACGGTAAAAATAGCATATGAACCTGCTTTAAGTTCTTTCCCTGCAACTTTTACATCATTGCTAAAAGTAACAATTGAGTTTTTATTAGCTCCTGTTCTCCACATTTTGTCAAAAGGTACTAAATCTCCAAATACTGTTCTGCCTCGCATTGCCGGCCTAGAGTATTCTAAGGTTACATCTGTTAAACCAACAACTTGTGTCACTTTAGCAGCAGGGCTTGGTTGTGGGGTTGTTATTTGAGCATTCGCTGCAAAACCAGCGCAAAGTGCTAAAAATAAAAATAGGGTTCTTTTCATGATAATTAGTTATTTAATTTTAACAAAGCTACTAATAAAGGAATCCATCAATTGTTAACAAATCCTTAAATAAGAATTCTGAAAAATTATTGAGAAATGTAATTTTTGTTTAAACTTTAATTTTTAACTTTAAACAAAATTTACAGAATGCGACTTTATAGATTACATTCAAAACAACAATTACCTATTTCTAAAGAGAAAGCATGGAGCTTCCTCTCTGACCCTGCTAATTTAAAAGTGATTACTCCAGAAGCTATGGGGTTTGAGATTTTATCTGGTGCCGATAAACAAATGTATGCAGGTCAAATTATACAATATAATGTTTCGCCAATTGCAGGTATTAAAACCCGTTGGGTAACAGAAATAACGCATGTAGAAAAGGGTACTTATTTCGTTGATGAACAGCGATATGGACCGTATGCACTTTGGCATCATAAACATTTTATAAGCACAACAGCGCAAGGTATAGAAATGGAAGACATCATAGATTATAAAATTCCATTCGGCTGGCTAGGACAACTAGTGCATGGCCTATTTATAAAAAAACAATTAACTACCATATTCAAATATAGAGAAGATAAACTTACATCTCTTTTTGGCTCCATAGAAGGAGCTAAAAATTATCTTGAACTAAAAAAAATATAACGATGAAAAAAAATATACTCCTTATAGGGGGCTCTCACGGTATTGGTTTATCAATAGCCAAAACATTACATGAAAATCATACTATATTTGTAGCGTCTAGGACCAAAGAAGCTTTAGAAGATCTGTCGGTTACACATATTCCGTTTGATGCTTTAACTGATGAATTAGATACTTCACTCCTACCCGATACCTTAGACGGATTCGTATTTTGTCCTGGGAGTATCAATCTCAAACCTTTTAAAATGATGAGTTTAGATACCTTCCATGAAGATATGGAACTCAATTTTTTTAGCATGGTAAAAGTAGTTAAATCTATTATTTCAAGAATGGCAGAAAATTCTAGTATGGTCTTTTTCAGTACGGTTGCTGTAGGTACTGGTATGCCATTTCATACCAGCGTTGCTGCAGCCAAGGGAGCTATTGAAGGTTTTGCCAAATCCATGGCTGCCGAATATGCTCCAAAAATAAGAGTGAATGTCATTGCTCCATCTTTAGTAAACACACCGCTTGCGAAACGTTTATTGAATAACGATAAGAAAATTGAAATGATGTCTGAAAGACATCCTTTAAAGCGCGTAGGTACCCCTGAAGATATTGCCGCAATTTCTGTGTTTTTATTGAGTGGTAATAGTACTTGGATGACCGGACAAGTGGTGGGCGTTGACGGAGGAATGTCTAGTCTTAATATAAACTAATCGTATTTCAAAACAGTTTAATGAGTAAGAAAATTTCAATATTTTGGTTTAGAAGAGACCTACGATTAGAAGACAATATTGGTTTATACCATGCCCTTCAAAGCGATTACCCTGTACTTCCTATTTTTATTTTTGATAAAGACATTCTTGAAAATTTGCCTAAAGATGACGCTCGTGTGAGTTTTATTTTTAATCAATTAGAAAGTATGAGAAATACACTCCAAGAAGCGGTGGAAAGTTCTTTGGCTCTCTATCATGGAACGTCACAAGAAATTTTTAAAAGTTTGCTGGACGATTATGAAGTACAAGCTGTCTATACCAATCATGATTACGAGCCATATGCCACAGAAAGAGACACAAAAATTCAAGACTATTTAAAAGATAATGATATTGAATTTCATTCCTATAAAGATCAAGTAATTTTTGAAAAGGGCGATGTTTTAAAAGACGATGGAGATCCTTATGTGGTCTATACGCCCTACAAAAACAAATGGAAGTCTATTTTTGATTCGAAAAAAGATTTAAAAACCTATAACACGAAAAAATATTTTGAAAATTTCATTGCCCATAGCAGGCTCCCGAATTTGAGTTTAGCGGATATGGGATTTGAAACCTCAAAAATAAAAGTCCCCAACTATACCGCTAGTGCTAAGGTGATTCAAAACTATGAGGATACCCGCAACTACCCTGCTATTGAAAATGGCACGTCGCGCTTAGGACCACATTTGCGCTTTGGTACCGTTTCTATTCGGGAAATAACCAAACGCGCTATCTCTGAGAAAAATGAAGTGTTTTGGAGTGAGCTTATTTGGCGCGAGTTTTTTATGCAAATATTGTGGCATTTTCCACACACTACAAAAAACGCCTTTAGGGCTAAGTATGATCGCATCGAATGGCGCAATAATGAGGCTGAATTCGAAAAATGGAAAAAAGGAGAAACGGGCTATGCGCTAGTAGATGCAGGTATGCGCGAGCTTAATACCACAGGGTATATGCACAACAGAGTGCGTATGTTGGTCGCTAGTTTTTTATGCAAACACTTATTAATAGATTGGCGTTGGGGAGAAGCTTATTTTGCAGAAAAACTTTTAGATTTTGATTTGAGTGCCAATGTGGGTAATTGGCAATGGGCGGCAGGTAGCGGTGTTGATGCTGCTCCGTACTTCCGAATTTTTAATCCCATGACGCAGATCGATAAATTTGATAAGCAAAAAGAATACATTAATAAATGGGTAACAGATTTACAGGAGCTTACTTATCCAGATAAAATGGTAGATCATAAAATGGCCAGAGAACGTTGTTTAAGAACATATAAGGAAGCACTATCTTAAATTTAATACACCGGTGTTAAAATTAAATGAGCAATTATAAATTGGTATATCTTTAATCTAGAATTCTCTATTAAAAAAGGTTCTAGAATTTTATGGATAAAATCCCATCATTTGGTAGTCGTTTACGAAGAAATATAGTAACCGTACCTGAAATTATTGAGCAGTGCTCAGGCATTAGTGTATTTGGTCAAGTATTGAAATCGTTTTTATTTAGTACAGACGTGGCAATTATCAGGAATACCAACGCAAATGCTATCATAGCGGTGTACCCATTTACCCCACAACCTGTAATCTCTAATGCATTGATTTTAGCCGCAGATAAACCCATATTTTGTGGGGTTGGTGGCGGACTCACCACAGGGATTCGCTCCTTGGAATTGGCCATACACGCAGAATTTCAGGGTGCAATGGGAGTAGTACTTAACAAGCCTACTCCTAATAGTTTAATTGCAGAGTTAAAAGAGAAAATAGATATTCCTGTGACCATAACTATTGTATCGGACAAAGATGATATCCGTGGAAGAATAAAAGCTGGAGTAGATATTTTTAACGTTTCTGGAGCTAGCAAGACTACAGATATCATTAAGAGAATAAAAGATATTAATCCAGATGTTGCTATTTTAGCTACCGGAGGAAAGTCAGAAGAGACCATCCTCGAAGCTATAGAAGCAGGTGCGAATGCTATATCTTACACCCCGCCTTCTACAGGAGAATTATTTAAAGAAATTATGACCCGATATAGAGACGAATAAGATGATTGAAATAAAAGAAATTACCGCAGAAGAAACATATCCACTTCGGCATGAGGTCATGTACCCTAATCATCCTTTTGAGTATATAAAATTACCAAAAGACCAAGAAGGAAAGCACTTTGCTGTAGTGCATGAAGGAAAAAACGTGACGGTAGTTTCGTTATTTTTTGAAGATAGTATAGCCCAATTTCGTAAACTGGCTACCCTAGAATCTGAGCAAGGTAAAGGGCATGCTTCTAAGCTTCTAGATTTTATTATCGCCTATGCTAAGACAAAAAATGCTAAAAAACTGTGGTGTAATGCAAGGGCTAATAAGACCCGTTATTACAAAAAATTTGGGTTGAAAGAAACCCAGAAAACCTATACCGAAGCAGGCATTGATTTTATTATTTTAGAAATGGACTTAATTTAAAAATTCCCGTTTAAACAAATAATTAGGGATCTAAAAAGCGACAACATTACCTCCATAGTACGCTGCTCTCCCATACATTTAAGAGCAAATTAGAATTTGTTGCTCTTACTTGTATTAAATGAGCACCTTCCTTCATGTTTTCTGGTATAGCCATACGCCACAAATGTTTACTATTTTTAACTGTCTCTGGAAATGCACTTATAGGCTGCCCTTTATAACGGCCTAAAACTTGGAGTTTGTACAATCGTTTTAATTCTGGTGCAACTCCTTCATATTTATCCATTGGCAACCATTGGTTATCCCCAAAATTAATTTCTACTTCAGTATTTTCATCTGCCGCAAAAACATTGGCATAAACAAAAGGCTCGTTCAATTCATTTAATGATTTATCCCACTCATTAACTTCAGGCACCCATATATTTATTTGCTTGGTTGCGGGTGCTCCTGAAACTTTATATTGAAGTTCACGTTTATCTCCATCCACATTCATAAACCAATACCCTTTAGGCGTACCATCATGCATAATAGAAAATGGGATACCTCTCAAATCATGTGAACCTTGCCACCACGAACCACAAACTGCTCCACAAACCAATTCATGTATTGCAGTTTTCTGTAATGCTCTCTTATAATAATTATGATATTGGGTATGTGTATGACCTGCAGTAATAAAAACATCATCAAAAGGACGCAGTAGCTTTAGTAAAGCATCCTTATTATTAACTTCATTAAAAGGAATATGCATAGCAATATTGATTGCTTTGTACTTATCTTTCTTTAGGGCTATAAGGTTTTTTATAAATTCTAATTGATCACTATCGATTTGTGCTTTGTACTTCCCTTCAGGTAAAGGTCTGATATTATTTAAAACCAAAAATAAATTATCTCCATATTCAAAAGCATAATATGAAGGACCAAATTTAGCTTCAAAACTAGCATCTCTCTCACTCAAAGTTGTGGCTTCAAAATTCAAATCGTGGTTGCCAATTACATAAAAAACAGGACAACCAACTAAACCCAAAACAGCCGCTAGTGGATCAAATATTTCAAAGTTATCAAAAGATAAATCTCCTAACGGCATTATAAAATCTGGTCTATTATAAACCAATTCTTCTGTTACCAATTTTCCAACATGATGCACATCATCTATAACATCGACTTGTACATCTCCTAAAAGTGCAACTTTGGTTTTTTTACTCTCTGTATGCGCATATAATGCAAAGTCATAATCCTTAATGTTCTTTTTTAAAGGATGAAAATACGACTGTACAATATTCAATTCATTTAGTTCTGAAATATAGCCTGACGGTTTTATTACAAACACTAAATTACCTGGAATAGCGTTAATAGTATACGCTCCATTAGAATCAGAAACGACAATATCTTTTCCGTTACTTATCAAAATATTGGGAAGTCCTTTTTCAGTTCTATTCAAAGTTCCATTCTTATTCTCATCTAAAAAAACAGTTCCACTTATTCTCTGACCGAAAGAATACACAACTAAAAGAAAAAATAATGGTATTAATCGTTTTTTCATGACAATTCTTTTATTTATTTATAGCATTAAGAATTTTTGTAAACAATGCGCTATTCTCATAAACTCCTTGGAATTTTCCTGAACCTGGACCATAAGCAAAAATAGGAACCATAACTCCGGTATGATCATGTGATGCAAAATCAGCTTCAATTTTGTTGGTATTCATATCTCCGTCAAGTAAACTCAAGCCAGATGTTTCATGGTCTGCTGTAATTACCACTAAGGTTTCACCATCACGATCTGCAAACTTTATAGCTTCCGTAATCGCGGTATCAAAATCAATTGCTTCAGAAATGAGTCCTCCAATATCATTATAGTGACCAAAACTATCTATTTGAGCTCCTTCTACTAATAAGAAAAATGGGGCATCATCTTTTGATAAAAAAGAGATTCCTTGCTTGGTTGTTTCTGCGAGTAGATTCCCTCTTCCGTTGCTCATTGAAGGCACTCCGTTTTCCGAGAGAAAAAAGCCAACTTTTGCCACTTTCTGATTACTTAACTCATTCAATTGATTAATTATAGAAAAAATTGAAGCTATTGGTAACGTATGGAAAGTAGATTTTCCACCACCAGCGAAAAAGTTTAATGGACTAGAAATCAGGTCTTTTGCAATAGCCAAGGTCTCTGACCTATCTATTTGGTGGGCATAGAAAGAAGACGGAGTAGCACCTGTAATTTCATCAGTAGTAATTATTCCCGTTTTATATCCTTTTTTAGAAAGAATTTCTATGATATTAGGGATTGGTTCACCCTTACTATCTGTACCTATTGCTCTATTGTTTGTTTTTATTCCCGTGGCCATAGCAGTAGCACCTGCTGCAGAGTCCGTCGTAAAATCATCAGCAGCTTGCGTTTTCACGAAGCCCATACTTTTTAATTGTGTTAAGGTAAGTTCCCCTTTATTCGCTAAAACAGCCGCTGAAATTTGTGATAAACCCGTGCCATCACCAATCATCAAAATAATATTTTTTACAGGCTTATCTCTATTGTCAGATTTGAAATTTGGACTATAAACCTCTGAAAAAATAGTAGCTTTATGAATCCGAGAATCTAGACTGCGAACATATTTAGAACACTCATAAATAGCATCGGTATTGATCACGTCTACCCCTAAATCTACAAAGGTTCGCCAAGCTGTCTTTGAATCTGGCGTTGCCCAAAACCTAAAAGTCTTTCCTAAACTCTTTGCTTGCGCTACTACACGTGTAACATTTTCTAAATCTTCATGGGTAAGCCTTCCTTTACCATTCCAGTGAGAATACTGCTTAAAACTTGTACTAACCATAGCAACCCTCTCCCAATTCTCATCGCTCAAATTGTGTGTGATTTTTTGATGATCAAAGAATATAAATTCCGGATAGTTTCTATAGTTTTCAGCGTCTGGTCTATTTCCAGAAACAACAATTTTAATTTCAGGATGCTCTATTATTTTGGGATATTTTTTTAAACTCTCAATGATTGCATTCAGCGTGGTAATAGCATCAGACTTCACATCTATCATCAAGATCAGTTGCTGTACTGTACCAATTTTATTTTCAATAGCCGTATTTAAGGGTTCTAAATATAATTTTTCCAGCGTACGTTCAGCATCTATTTCTGCTTCTGTGTGTGCTACGTTTAACGATTTATCGTTTAAATAAACATCAACCTCTATACTATTTAATCCATTTGAAAAGGCTGTCCAAAAAGGTACGCTTTGCAAATAATCATTATGAGAATGAATTAAGGCAGTATTTTTTTCTTGTCCGTAAGAAGCTATTATTATAAAGAAAACAACGACCCAAACGATTTTTTTTAATAAAAACATAAAATCTAAAAATTAAGAAAAGGTGCAGCCAGTGAGCATACACCTTTTCAAATTAAAATATATAAAGTGTTGCGTCTACCAACCTTGATTTGGAGCTATACCAGAAGATTGAATTACCGTAGTAGGAATTGGCCATACCTGCATGTATGAAGGGTCAAAATTTCTTGCCGGCCATACCACTTCCGATGTATACGGAGAGTCTGGATTAGATCTATCCGTATAAATTCTTCCATAAATAGGTTTACTATAAGCTTCTTCCGCGTCTCCCCAACGTACTAAGTCAAAATGTCTATTCGCAAACTCACCTGCTAACTCTACACGGCGCTCATGCTTCAGATCTTCCATTGTAGCATTACTTTTTGGAGCCAAACCTGCTCTTTCTCGCACCAAATTTAAAGGCACATCACCATTCTTGCCATCTGCAATAAGTGCTTCAGCCTTCATTAATAAAACCTCGGCATAACGCATCAGTGGCACGTTGTATACAGTAGATGGATTATCACCATTAGTATTTAAATAAGTTCCAACAGGATTTTCAAATTGAAACTCATACATGTATTTATTAAATTGAAAACCTGAATTTGAATTTTCTGATTGATATCTCCTTTCCTCACCGAAAAAAGTAAAGTCGTCTCCAAAATTTAAAATAGTAACCCCTCTTCTGACATCATCATCTTCAAATTCATTATACAATCCTTCAGAAGGCGTATAATACCCCCAACCATTGTACTTTCCCCAACCTTTGTTTTCTAGCATAACACCCGTTAAGATACTACCTCCATCTACGCTTGAATCTACAGACCAAATATATTCGCTCCCCCAATTATTCAAATGACTATGCAATTCGCGGAAATCCTTTTCTGGATGATCTGTATCTATTAAAGCTCTCCCTGAGCCTGAATTTGCCACAGCATCTGCAAATTTAACGACCTCTGCATATCTACTGTTATCATATTGTGCCCAGTATAAATTGGTTTTAGCAATGTAAGCTAGCGCTGCATCTTTATGAGGTCGCCCATAGTTATCTGCACTATAGGAAGTAAAAACAGGTAAAAGATCTACTGCCATTTTTAAATCATCTTCTATCTGCTGGTAGTTTTCTATTACACTGGCTGGTCTTGTATAGCTTCCAGCATCATCATTCATATTAAGTTCTGTAACAATTGGAACACCCCCATTAGGTCCGTTATCTCCATACGTATGTGCTACCCAGAAATAACTAAACGCACGCATAAAATAAGCTTCCCCCAAATACTGATTTTTTAAAGTCTCGCTAATTTCCATAGTTGGAACATTTAAAATCACATCATTAGCTCTTCTAATTACCTTATAACTGTTTGGATAGCATGTAGAAGTATAACTCCCTTCTCCTCCCGTAATATTAAAATCTTTGATATTGTCTGCAGCTGCTTTTATGCGGCCGGTAACCATATCATCTGACGCGTTGATGTACCAAAAGAAACCTCTTGAAAACATTTCTTGATCGCTCATGTAATCGTACATACTATTTACTGCTTCTTGCGCATCTTGCTCTGTCTTCCAGAAATTTGCATATGAGGTACTTCCTAAGGGAGAAACTTCTGTGAAATCTTCAGAACAAGAATTAGCTAAACCAAGACCTGCAATAGCTATCGTAAATATGAATAATTCTTTAAATCTATTTTTCATTTTTGTCGTTTTTTTATTAAAGAGATAGTGATAAACCAGCAGTGATTGTTCTAGAAAGTGGGTATTTGGCAACATCTAATCCCTTACCTCCTACTTCTGGATCTAATCCTGAATACTTCGTAATTGTAAAAATGTTTTCTGCGGATAAGTAGATGCGTAAAGAAGAACCTTTTGCTATTGTATTCATTATACTAGCGTCTAAAGTGTACCCTAACGTGATGTTTTTCATTCTCAAATAAGAAGCATCTTCTAAATAGTAGCTAGACGTTGTACCAAAATTCTTATTGTCATCTTTTGTAGAAATTCTTGGTATATCAGAATCTGTGTTTGATGGAGACCAAGCTCCTAAAACACGATTGTCTAAATTATACCCTGTTAACGAAGCATTGTAAGTGGTAAACTTATATCCATTGAATACATCTACACCAGCAACACCTTGGAAGAGCATATTAACATCAAAATTTTTGTAGTTTAAGTTTAAACCAAAATTATACGTAACATCTGGTTGATAGCTATCATAAAAAACTTTATCCTCATCGTCTATCTTGCCATCATCATTACTGTCTGCAAATTTAAAATCTCCGGGTACCGCATTTGGCTGAATCAAAGTGCCCTCTTTTGTATGTGCATCAATCTCTGCTTGATTTTGAAATATTCCCAATTGTGGAACTAAATACATGGCATATAATGATCTTCCTACTTCGGAACGGAATGGTCTTAATACTTGACGAACATCATCATCATGTGCAATAAAATTGATTCCGCTTTTATTATATCCCTCTAAGTTTATTAACTCATTGTCTAAGATGCTAGCATTTGCATTTATCGTAAAGTTTACATCGCCAAGAGCATTAGAATAGCTTGCTGCAATTTCATACCCTGAATTTTGTACTTCTCCACCATTTACATCTGCCGCACTCGTTCCTTGATTTAAATCTTCTAAACCCGGTAAAATCATTCCTTTTGTGGTTTTTTGGAAGTAATCAAAAGTTAAGCTCAAGCTGTTGTTAAATAAAGATGCATCCATACCTAAATCTATAGACTCAGAAATTTCCCAGTTTAAATTAGGATTAGATTGCTTCCCTACATAAGCCCCTTTATAATCTTGGGCTGCGTTTTCTCCTAAAATAACCGTTGTACTATTTAAGGGTACATCAAAAGAATAATATCCTACAGAATTAATATTCCCTATTTGCCCCCAAGAAGCTCTAAACTTTAAATCATTTACCGCTGGAACATTGAAGAAAGACTCATCACTCAAACGCCAACCTAAAGTAGCTGAAGGAAAATTATCTACTTGGTTGTTTACCGCTAAACGCGAAGTTCTGTCTCTACGGATAGCTCCTGAGATAAAGTATCTATTTTTAAAATTATACATTACTCTACCAATAGCAGAAGTAAGTGCATCTTCATAAACTCCAGTTCCAGGATTACGAATAACAGACGCATTTGATAGGTATTGATTAAACGGTTCTTCATTACTAAACCCTTCCCCTTGTACAGCTAAAGACTCATAATCCGTATGCTGAGCAGAATAAATGGCTGTAATATCAAGGTTATGATTTCCAAAAGATTGTTTGTAGGCTATTTGATTGTCCCATACCCAACGGTTTGTAGTGGATGTATTCTGATTTAGGTAGTTATTTGGATTAGACCTGCCCAATTCAGGAACACTAGGCTGAAACCTTTTAGAGTCTGATTGTGTATAGCTATACGCATAACTGGTTTTAAAAGATAAACCGTTTACTATTTTATATTTGGCATACACATTGGCATTAATAAAATTGGTTGGTGCTGTCACTGTTGGACGTATCAATAAAGCTAAAGGATTATAAACATCTCCATAAGCCCCTGCAAATTGCGAAAGATTCTCTGGAGCAACTCCTGCAAAACTACCATCTTCATAATAGGTAGGTGCCGATGAAGGCATATAAATAGCATTGATAATGGTACCAGAATATGGGTTATCTGTATTTGTACCTAACGCTTCTGTTCTAGAGAAATATACATTTTCTCCAATACTTATTTTATCAGATAAATCCATGTCCGATTTCACTCTAAAATTAAAACGCTCTGAACTAGTCCCTTGTAGTAAGCCCTCTTTCTTAGTATATCCAAAAGAAGTTAAATAATTCATTTTCTCCGTAGCGCCACTCATGTTAATGTTGGTGTTTACTATTTTAGCTGGTCTAAAAATTGCATCTATCCAATTCGTACGATTTACCTGTCCGTAAGGATTTTGTTGTGCATCGTGAGCAGATTGTCTTGGAGAACCACCATTATCTGCTGCTAGATTGTAAGTTGCCGCTTGTTCTTGAGCCGTTAAAGGTGTCGGTAAATTTGTAGCTTCCTGAATTCCACTATAAAAATCAACAGCGATTCTTGGCTTCCCGATTTTTCCTTTTTTAGTCTGAATTACGATGACTCCTGATGCTGCTTGTGCACCATAAATTGCAGCGGCAGCTGCATCTTTTAGAATAGATACCGATGCAATGTCATTAGGATTGATCGCTGGACCGTAATATGGAACACCATCTACAACCGTTAAGGGTTGCTCACTGGCGAAAGAGCCCAATCCTCTAATTACTGCGCTTCCACTTTGTGAGGGATCACCACCTTGTTGAAGTACGGTAACCCCTGCAACATTACCTTGTAAGAAATCTGTTAAATTCGCTACGGGTCTAGAAGCAATACTTTCTACATTACTTACCGTTGAAATTGCCGAGGTTAAATCGCCCTTTTTAGTGGAACCATACCCAATAAGTACCACTTCATCTAAAGCACTTGCTTGCTCATTTAAAACAATGCTAAGTATTTGGTTACCATTATATAAAATTTCTTTCTGAGCATAACCAATTGATGATACTATTAAAGTTCCATTCTCATTTGTTAACTGCAAAGTGAAATTTCCGTCAAAATCGGCTGCTGTCCCACCCCCTCCTTGCTGTTTCGCTAAAATTGAAGCTCCAGGAATTGGCACCCCTTCATGATCCGTTACATTACCTGTTACAGTTACTTGTGCATAGGAATAAAACATGCTTCCTAAAACAAGAAATAAAATTAAGTACATTTTTTTCATTGAAATATCTATTTTGGTTTGGAGTAAATGTATTTTACGAAAAAAGTATAAAGGAGGAATTTTGTTTCTCAAAGGAGGACAAATCATTCAAATTGGAGGGTGAAAAAGTATAAATATGCGCACTTTTGTTTCACTAACAATTAGCTAACATTGCCGTAATCTTGACTATACAATTGACCTTGATAATTGTGCTTTAAATTCTTTAGGACTAAGACCATAATATTTTTTAAAAGAGCGCCCAAAATACTTAGGGTCATTATACCCACATTCAAAGCTAATTTCTGAGATATTAAACTTGTTGGTTTTAAGTAAAGCTTCTGCTTTTTGTAAGCGTAACGAGGTAATAACATCTGATGGTGATTGCTCCAGTAATTCCTTATAAATTCGATAACATTTTACACGAGATATCCCGAGCTTCTCCACCAACATTTCTACATTAAAAGAAGGATTAGATAGTTCTTGTTTAACAATCGTAAGACTATTTTTTAGTAATTTATCATTTGGAGAATTGATATCATCATCTGTAAGTATTTGAAATACCTCTTGCTGTAACTTATGTTCTATACGATCATCTCGCCTTTCTAATAGGCTTGAAATTTTCTTCAATATAAACCGTGTACTCGCAGGTAATTGTATAACTACATCAATGCCAAATTCTACAGACTGTTCTTGCAATTCGTAATTAATATCCTCTGAGATATAAACCATGGGAATTTGTCTCTTACTCGAAGTATTACCCAAAGAACTTTTTAAATATTGGACGAGTTCTTTAGAAAAAGTAGCTTGGTAGAATACTATCAGGTCAATATTCATATGATTAATAGCTGAAGTGAAATTGTTAACTTCATTTTCAAACACTAGTTGATAATTTTCATTTTCAAGGATTTGATTTGCGACACTAAAATTCACTTCGTCACTAAATACTAGAAGTTGTTTCTTACCCAACTGTACATCTTTCTGTTGATCTAGATACTTCCAAGTAATATTTTCAACCTGATGGTGATTGGCATTTATAAATTCAACAGGTATTTTCAGGGCTATATGGAATCCCTCTACTAGCGTTTCCTTAAAAGTACCATCTAAATCTTTCAGTATATTTTGAACGGCTATAAAGTATGGACTATAATGTAAAATATTAAACCAATTAGAAATTAAGACACTACTATTGGATTCAATTCGAAACTCTAAAAATGTATGATGCCTAACAATTTTAAGACCAAGGGTGCTTGAGGTATCTGAATATTTTGCCAAATCGTTAAATAAATACTGCAGTAATAACCTAAGACGTAAGACGTCTACAGCCACCCAACCTAAAGAATTCTCATATTCACCCTTAAAATTGACCTTATTACTTTTTAATTTTACTTTGAGCTTATCAATACTTGCTTTTAAAAGAATAGGCAAGTTTATCGCAGCTACTTTTATATCACCAATTTCTTTGACATGATCTAAATAATTCCATTCAGACACCAAGTTCACTAATTTACCAGCCTCCCAAAGTATTTCTTTTTGAATTTTTGTATCCTCTTTCAACTCACTGGCTAATTTCATTACTCTTGATATAGGTTCTTGAAATTCTGAAAGAACAAATGTTTTAAACTTTTCAATTTCAAAAGCTTCATTCTTCAAATTATTATGAATGGCAAGTAGCTTTTCTTTCTGAAGTACAATCTCCTTATTCTTATCATCCAATAAGGTGTTTACGGCCACTAAGTCTCTCTTTTGATTTTCTATGACCCGTGTTCTAGCACTTATTTGGTTTTCTAGTTTTTTCTGCTGCGCCAAGGCATTTTTACTCTTAAAGTAAATAATTAAAAAGGCACCAATCAATAATATAAAAAGAAGAAGCACATAAAAATATATGGTTTCATAAAAGGCTTTCTTAATTTTTAAATTAAAGGAAACCACTTCTAGATTTTGGGTATTACCTTCTTTTACGTAAAAAGTATATTCTCCTGAAGAAAGGTTAGCATACTTTATGAGATGGTCTATTGGTAATAGATTCCAATCCTCATCTTTTCCTGAAAGTTTATAGTAAATATCGGCATCGCTAGTATTGGGAAATTTAATGGGAGTCACAGTAATTTCTAAACTATTATCTCTAAAATTATTTTCTATGTTTTTTTTAAAATTTTCATCACCATTTACAACAACCTTAATCTTAGCAGCTACTGTTTTATTCACTATTGTATTAGGGTTAAAATAATTTAATCCATTTACCCCTCCAAAGAACATTAGCCCTTTGCTATCTTGATAATAAGCCCCTTCTGAAAACTCCGGAGCTTGCCAGCCTTCCTTTGGGTTAAAAGCCTTTACTTCAAAACTATTAGTGTCTATTACTGCAATTCCTTTAGTGGTACTTGCCCAAATCTGATCTTTATTTTTTAGGAGTCCGTAGACCATATGACTTGGTAAACCTTCTTCTTCGGTAATATTTTTAATCTCTTTAGTGGCCTTGTTGTAAACACTAATTCCGCCAAGCGATGCAATCCAATAGGTTGTCGTTAATTCCTCTTTATAAATAGAATAGATACTATTTCCCAGAATACCTTCATTCTTTGTTAACTGCTCTACCATACCCGTTTTAATATCAAAAAATAATACACCATTCTCTTCAGTGCCCATACAAATTACATCGCCACTTTTGGTAATACTCCTAATATTAAATTGATCAAATTGTTTTTGGCCCTTAAAAAAATCGAAATGGTTTTCATTCAAATTGAACTTCGCGAGACCACCCCAACAAGCTATCCATAATCGCTTTTCTGTATCTTCAAACATGGAATAATTTCGGTTGTTTGGTAGTTCAGAGATCGAGTCGGCTTCATAAGTTTTATATCCCTTATCCGTAATACGCAGTATTCCTGCATAGGTACCTACCCATACGGTACCATCACTAGCGGTAAATAAATTGCGTACACGCTCCCAATCACTATTTTGCTTGGCTTCCTTTACTTTGTATTTAAGATAGCATTTTGTTCCCGTGTCATAATAATAGATTCCGTTAGTGTAGTATCCTAGCCATAAATTAGAATTACTATCCTTGGTTATCGCTCGCAATGTTTCATTTGGTAAATGTGGATAATTCACGGGATGCGGAACTATTGTCGTAATTTTATCTGAGCCATTATAAGCCATACTCAACCCCCCGTCTTTTTGCGCAAGCCATACATTCCCAAAAAGATCTTGGTGCAATTTTTCTATTTCATTGCTGTTAAAACTATAGGGTGTATACACATCATATGTATAATGATCTATTCTTTTATTATTAATATTATTTATGTCATTAGGAAGAATAAAAAGACCATTTCTACGTGTTGCGAACCATATGTTACCGATATTGTCTTTTAAAACATCATTTATAATTAAGCCCGGGTACTCCGTTAGGAGTATTTGTTTTAAGTTCTCATAATTCTCCTTCTCAGGAGGTGTGTAGGTTGCAACAATAAATTTTCCGTTTTCAAATTTGTAGGCCGTATTTGCTGCAAAAACGTATAAAGTACCATCTGCTGCTAATTTTAGTTGTCTTGGGGCTTTATCAAATTTAAAATTTTTAAAAGTGGAATTCCCAAGGTATCTACTTACATGGCCTTCTTTTGTAATTAACCAAAGAGTACCATTCTTATCTCTTTCAAGATTTATGATATAATTTCCTGGTATGGTTCCTTGTTCATTAATTTCGTGCTTGTAATAGGTGATAGTGTGTCCATCAAAATAATTCAATCCATCAAGGGTCCCAATCCAAAGACCGCCATCTTCATCATTTTCTATATCAATTACAGAATTATTAGATAATCCATCATCTGTAGTATAGTTTTCAAATTTGATTTGTTGCCCAATAAGAGCGGAAAAAGTAAACGTAAAAAGAATGGAAAAGGTAAAACGATTCATTTTGATTGTTTAAATCTACAATGATATGGATCTACCATTACTCCAATATAAACTATAGGTTAATTTAATAAAAAGTCCTCTAATGCCTTAAAGAATTATAAGAGAAGTAATCCTAATCTTATCTATTTTTTGGGTAACTTAGAAGCTTAAATTTTTAGAATGAAAAAACTAATTTTCTTTTTGGTATTCTTTATGGTTGCCATAAGCCATGCTCAGAAATTTGATTTCACTATTGACCATACTACACTTATTGTCAGTGATTTAAAAACTACGGGCGATTTCTACCAAAAAGTTATCGGTTTAAAAGAAATAGACCATCCTACCAAAGATCTTGGATTCAGGTGGTTTTCTATCCAAGGAAATACGCAGCTCCATTTAATATACAAAGCAGATGTAGTAATGAAAAAGCATAAATCTAGTCATGTATGCTTATCAACGTCGCAATTAGATGAATTCATACAAAATTTAGAGCAGAATAATATCTCATATGAAGATTGGCCCGGTACAAAAAGTGGTATTACTTTGCGTGCCGATGGTGTAAAACAAATCTATATAACAGATCCTGAAGGTTATTGGATTGAGATAAACGACGCAAAACATTAAGCCCTATGAGCACTATAAAATCTGTTTTTCCATTAGGCTTTCCATGGCAAACGCAAGATCCTTTTTTATTCTGCGTATACCACTTAGATCATTATCCGGAAGGAAATGAAGAGCTGGGACCTAAAGCATCCTTGGAAGGCAGAACTTTAGGAAACAATTTTTCTTTAAAAGACGGTTGGCGTATGTATCACGGGAAAACCGTTCCTGGTTTCCCTGCACATCCGCACCGTGGTTTTGAAACTATAACTATAGTGAATAAAGGCTATTGTGATCATTCGGATTCTCTTGGTGCTGCCGGACGTTTCGGTATGGGAGACGTACAATGGATGACTGCAGGCCGCGGCGTACAACACTCAGAAATGTTTCCATTATTGAGTACTGACACCCCAAACCCGCTAGAAATGTTTCAAATCTGGCTTAATTTACCTCAGAAAAACAAATTTGTTGCCCCCTATTTTTCCATGCTCTGGCATGAAGATATTCCGATAATAAAAACCGAATCTAGCTCCGTAAAAGTAGTTACAGGAACCTATAATGAACATGCAGCATTAGACCCTGCCCCGAATTCTTGGGCTGCAGATAGCGCCAATGAAGTGGCTATCTGGAATATACATGT
Organism: Cellulophaga sp. HaHa_2_95; assembly: GCF_019278565.1. Next base: position 3,120,244 of record NZ_CP058988.1, read on the forward strand.
AGATGCAAGTAGAACCTTTACCTTACCAAAAGCAAAAAGTGATGTCACTAGAACTTTGTATTTTTATGAAGGAGATCGTATTGTAATGGATGGACAAACGATTACTCCAAATCATGGTATTATTGTAGATGCTTCGGAAGCTATTGAAATAAAAGTATTGGGTAAAAATGCCCACTTTCTAATGCTACAAGGAAAACCTATTAAAGAACCTATTGCCAAATACGGCCCTTTTGTTATGAATAGTGATGAAGAGATTCAACAAGCCATGCAAGAGTATCAATTAACCCAATTTGGTGGATGGCCTTGGCCTCAGGCTGCGAATGTACATGATAAAAGTAAAGGTAGGTTTGCAAAATACCCAGATGGAACTATTGTAGAAAAATAGATTAGTAATTTATGAGTTTTTTAAAATCGTTATTTAATAAAAAAGATGCCGAAGCTCCGGCTCCCCTAACATACCAAGATTTTTGGACCTGGTTTCAAGAACATGAAAAAGCTTTCTATGAGATCATTAAAAGTGGTAATGATATCGAACAAAAATTCTTTGATGTTTTAGGTCCAAAATTAAATGAACTAAAGGAGCATACTTTTTGGTACTTATCTGGCATGTCTGATGATACCACGGCAGAACTTATTTTAACGGCAGATGGCAATTTAAAGCATATTCCTTTTGTGGAAGAACTTGCTGCTTCCGCGCCTGTTCTTAAGAATTGGAAAATTACTTCTTTAAAACAACCCAGTTCCTCTAGTACCTTCGGTATTAAAATGAATGATTATACATTTAGTGAAGAAACTATGAGTTTCTACGCCCACGAAATTCCGGAAATGCCAGATCAAATAGAACTGACTATTCTACATACCGCGTATACTCCCGAAAATGAATCTCATATTTCTCATGGTGCATACATCCTATTAGATAATTTCTTAGGAGAATTAAATTGTGTCACTACTATAGATCATATTAACTTTAAGAATACCGAAGATGCCGAAAAAGAGCTTGTTCCCTTAGCCAAGCTAAAAGACTTCTTACTTTGGCGTGAAAAAGAATTTATTGAAAAGTATGAAGGTTTACGTCATAATACCGAAAAAGATAGTTATTCTAGTTTTAACGGTACCTTAAAAAACGGACTCCCTATTATTGCCATTGTCAATACAGATATATTGCAATGGAATGCTAAAGCGTCTCACCCTTGGATTGCCATTGCTATTTTTAAGTTTGAAGGAGATGACAACAACGGTATGCCAGACGATGAAACATACCATTTATTAAATACGTTAGAAGACCGTATTATGTTAGAATTAAAAGATTCTGATGGCTACATTAATATTGGTAGAGAAACTGCAAATTCTACAAGAGAAATTTACTTTTCTTGCCATGATTTTAGAAAACCCGCTATAGTTTTCGACCAGATACAAAAAGAAAATAAAGAACTAATCAGTTTTGATTTTGAGATTTATAAAGATAAATATTGGCAGACGTTCAATAAATATCTTTAAAAAACAGCTTAGGAAAACAAAAAAAAAGAAAATGAAAAAAGAAATGGATCAAATGATGTGTTTAGATATTTATCTATCCTCATTAACAGAACAAGAAAATAAAGATATTACTGTTCGCATTAAACCGGCAAAAAAAGGCGCTATGGCTCCACTATTAAGTTGGGATCTTCATATTGACAACTTTCACAATCTAGCCCTACAATCTAAGCAAGAAACTGCTGTTCGGGCGTTTGAAAAAATTGCTAAAAAATTACAATGGGAAAATGACATTTCTTCTCTTTTTGAAAACCAAGAATTTGAAGCATTAGTAATTACTGATTTACACAAAAAAATCGTTTGGGTAAGTGACGGATTTTCTGAAATGACCGGATATACCAAAAAATTTGCATTAGATAAAACTCCAGCTTTTCTTCAAGGCGCAGAAACTACGGCGGAAGTAAAATCTCGTATCAGCGCAAAGATTAAAAAAGACGAACCTTTTACAGATATCATTGTCAACTACAGAAAAGACAACACCTCTTATAAGTGCGAGATTAAAATTATACCTTTATATACCGAGAAAACAACACATTATCTAGCCTTAGAACGTCAAGTAGTATAAGTAATTCCTTACTCCAATAAAAGATAATTTTTGAATACTATTCTGCACTTCTAATTCCTAAAATAATCCTGATGAAATTATTTTCAAAGTTATCGTCCCTCCTTATTACGTGTATCCTTATGTATAGTTGCCAAGAAAACCAAAAGGAAGCCCCTACTGCCTTGGAAAATAGGCAACGTATAGAACTGGTCACAAATAAAGGAACTATGGTGCTAGCCCTTTATAATGATACGCCACTTCATCGTGACAACTTCATTAACCTAGTACAACATAAGGCCTATGACAGCCTTCTATTTCATAGAGTTATCTCCAATTTTATGATTCAGGCAGGAGACCCTGAAAGCAGAAACGCAAAAGCTAAAGACACTTTAGGAGAAGGTGATGTTCCTTACCGTGTCAAGGCAGAATTTTTGCCTCATCTTTTTCATAAAAAAGGGGTGTTGGCTGCTGCCCGTGATGGTAACCCAGAACGCGCCTCTAGTGGAATGCAATTTTATATCGTTCAAGGAAAAATATATAATGATAGCCTGTTAACGATTGCAGAAAAGAGAATAAACGGATGGTTAGCAGAAGATTATATTAGAAAAGACCGTGCGCACAGCTATCTTTTAGATTCACTACAGCATTATAGCGCTAGCGGAAATACTACAAAATACATGCTATACAAAGATAGCATTACTAACTGGGCAGCACATGCTGAGGAATTTAAAGCCTATACTATTCCTGAAGCTCAGCGCGCAGTTTATAAAACACTTGGGGGTGTACCTCATTTAGATCAGAATTATACTGTTTTTGGGGAAGTTATTGAAGGCCTAGCTACCATAGATTCTATTGCAACTACAATAACTGGAGAATTCGACCGGCCTATTGATGATGTACGCATTATAGCTATGCGTTTAATTGAGTAAATCTAAAATTAGTTTTAATATACTTAAACCATATACTATAAAACAACCTATAATTTTACCTGCGGTTCATCGAAAAAAATAAAAATAAGTATTTTTAGAAGTAAGCAAACCCATTTTCTATACGTTACTAATGATAGAATTCCCAAACCAACCCTATCATAACCATCGTCATGGATAAATTTCTACGAATTTTAAAACCTGTTAAAGTATATGCGAAGCATGAAGCTAAATCTAAAATAATTAAAGAACTACAGCCCGATGAACTTATTTCTTTTAACCGTGAAAAAAGAAGAAATAAAGAGAATTGGATGGAAATTTATCTTGAAAAAGATACAGTTGGGTACCTAAAAAAAGATAGTGATGCCTTTTTTCGTTGCAGTTTTGCCAGCTTAAATGACGAAATATCTTCTGGGTTTAACTACGAATATAAAACCGAAGACGCATCTAAGATAGATACTCTTTTTCATCAAATAGGCACCCTCAACAAAGAACAACATACTGTAGAAACTATTGAGGTAAAAACAATAGATGATTCTGACGAGAAAAAAATGGCGCAACTACAACTAGAATATAATGCAGACATTATCAATGTTATTCCTGTAGTGTTCACCAAAAAAAGCGAATTCTATGTAACCAATGACGCCGTAGCAAACAAGAGTTTATTTATTGAAGTAGATAACCGCCAAGGCAAAAAAGGGTATTTATTAAAAACGACCAATTATACCAATACAGAAGATAAATGGGTGGCTCCTTTTGCCATAACGGTAGCGATACTTACCGTTATAGGAATTTTCATGGCTTTTCTAGCTTCTGGATGGCTTGTAGTAAGCGGACTCATGTTTATTGTAGGGATTGGAGTTGCTTTTGTATTGATTTTTGTGATGCAAATATTGATCCTAATTCTCAGGGGAATCTTCCATCATATTAGAAAACGCTTGTAAAGACAAGACCTAAAAAAACCGCAAAACTATTGCTTTGCGGTTTTTATATAGTACTAATTAAGATCACTAAGACACACGTGTAATTTTTGCGCCAATAGCACGTAAACGTTCATCTATATTTTCATAACCTCTATCTATCTGTTCTATATTATGAATCGTAGAGGTTCCTTTTGCAGACAATGCTGCAATTAATAAAGAAACTCCTGCTCTAATATCTGGAGAAACCATGGTTGTTGCTTTTAAGGTAGACTCAAAGTTATGTCCTATAACGGTTGCTCTATGCGGATCACAAAGAATCACTTTAGCCCCCATATCTAACAATTTATCTACAAAGAACAAACGGCTTTCAAACATTTTTTGATGCACCAATACTTCTCCTTTGGCTTGCGTAGCTACTACTAGAATGATACTCAATAAATCTGGTGTTAAACCAGGCCATGGAGCATCTGCAATGGTCAAAATAGAACCGTCTATATAGTTCTGTATCTCATATCCGCTCATATGAGCCGGAATATAAATATCATCACCTTTACGTTCAATTGTAATTCCAAGTTTACGAAAAACGGTAGGTATTTGTCCTAAGTCATCCCAACTTACATTTTTAATCGTAAGCTCACTTCTTGTCATAGCAGCAAGACCAATCCAGCTACCAATTTCAATCATATCTGGCAACATTGTATGTGATGTTCCTCCTAATGTATCTACCCCTTCAATAGTAAGTAGATTAGAACCTACTCCACCAATTTTAGCACCCATACGGTTCAGCATCTTACAAAGTTGCTGTAGGTAAGGTTCACAAGCGGCGTTATAAATTGTTGTTGTTCCTTCGGCAAGAACAGCAGCCATTACAATATTTGCGGTACCGGTAACAGAGGCTTCATCTAAAAGCATGTACGTACCTTTTAGTTTTTTAGCCTCTACACCGTAAAAATGTTCTTCTTTGTTGTAACGAAACTTAGCTCCTAAGTTTATAAAACCTTCAAAGTGGGTATCAAGTCTTCTTCTACCAATCTTGTCTCCTCCTGGTTTAGGAATGTATCCTTTTCCAAAACGAGCCAATAATGGCCCTACTAACATAATAGATCCACGCAATCCGCGTCCGTCTTCTTTAAACTGATCTGATTGTAAGTACTCTAGATTTACGTCATCTGCCACAAAACTATAAGAGCCTTTTCCTTTTTTTTGGATTTTCACACCCAAATCTTCGAGTAAAGCAATTAGTTTATTAACATCAATAATATCTGGGATATTATGTATCGTTACAGGTTCTGCCGTTAGCAGTACAGCACATAATATTTGTAGTGCTTCGTTTTTTGCACCTTGCGGTGTAATGTCACCATGAAGTTGATGACCGCCTTCAATTTTAAATGTTCCCATTTAATGTATCGGATTATTAATAACGCTTCTTACCGCGATTATTATTTCTATTATTTGTATTTTTTTTGTTGTTAGAGCGATTAGAATTTTGTTTCGCCGGTCTGTTTTTTAGGAACTGACCGCTATCTGTCAGGTGCTCTTCTGTGGCTGCCAAATCTATCTCGCCATCACTTAGTTCATGCAAGTGCTTAAAAATAATCTTATCTTCAACGGTATCTTTGTTCCAGTTTAGATAACATTTTTTCATGTGATTGGCAATAGCATATTCTAAGCCATCACGCTTATCACCTTTTTCCCAAGACATAGCCACATCAATCATTTGCTTAATATTATTTCCGTAGAAACGATATTTAGGAAAATTTTGCGGATATCCTAAAGGCTCAGGACGTTCTTGAAGCATTTCCTTCGTCGTCACTGGGTAAGGAGAATCTACCTTCAACTTAAAATCAGACATAATAAACAGCTGATCCCATAATTTGTGTTGAAAATCTGGAACATCTCTAAAATGAGGTTGCAAATTACCCATCACACTAATAATAGCTTGTGCTATTTTATTACGTTCTTCATCATCTTCTATGCTCATAGCATAGTCTACCATTTTCTGGAAATGACGCCCGTATTCCGGAATAATAAGCTGCGGACGCTCCGTGTTGTACTCTAGATTGAATACTTCGTTGTTAGCTAAATTCAAATTGAAAAGTTTTTCTTAATAATTATAAAGAGGAAAGTATGCTCTTAAAGCATGCAAAATAACAAAATTCTGTTAGATATGCTAAGATTACAAAGATATTAAACCTTCTACACCTGCAACCTTCTTATAATAAGCAATAATTGCATCGGCAGAATCTAAACGTAAGCTTATAGAAACACTCGTAAATTTTCCGTTTTTAGATAATTTATTAATCACCACTGCATCTGTATCATCAAATGCACTTTCTATTTCTTTTACACCCGTGCCTGCTGTAGGCACTATAAATTTATATAAATAAGTAGTAGGAAAGGTGCTTGTTTCTACAAGACGCTCTTTGAGCTTGTCGTAGAACTCTTTTTCTTTATCGGTATCCATAAAAGTCTTTTTACAAAGATAATCTGATTTTTTTTGATACCATAAATTGAGCCCTATTTTATAAGACTATCTTATAGGGCACCCGTTTTTTTAATGCACAAATACTTCCTAAAACGAAACATTTGTAGCGCATGTGGCAATACTATATCATTTGATTACTTTTGTGCTTCTAAAAAAAATGTATTGAGCACAAGAAAAGTTGTAATTGCAGGCGGGCCAAGCACAGGAAAGACTTCTGTGGTACATGGTATAGAAAAAGCAGGTTTTAAATGTTTCCATGAAATTTCAAGAGAAATAACACTTCAAGCAAGAGAAGAAGGTATTGAACAGTTATTTTTAACAGATCCCTTACTGTTTAGTCAGCGTATTTTAGAGGGCAGAAAATCGCAATTTATAGCTTCTGAATCACTTACCGATCCCCTTGTTTTTTTTGATCGTGGCCTACCAGATGTAGTTGCTTATTTAGATTGTTTTGGCACTGAATATCCAAAAACATTTTCAGAAATTTGTGATGCCCATCCATACGATACGATATTTTTATTACCTCCTTGGAAAGAAATACATACGTCTGATAATGAACGTTATGAGAATTACGAAGAAGCCTTACAGATTCATAATTGTTTAGAAAAAGCATACCAAAGTTTTGGGTATTCCATTATTGAAGTACCCAAAGTTTCTGTTGAAGAACGAGTAGCTTTTATTATAGAAGAATTAAAATTAAATTAGTGCAGCTAGACCCTAAAGACATTCTAAAAAAATATTGGGGATTTTCTGATTTTAAAGAATCTCAAGAAGAAATTATAGCTGCTATTTTACAGCAGAGAGATGTCCTCGCTTTGTTACCTACAGGCGGAGGAAAATCGCTCTGCTTTCAAGTTCCTGCGCTGGCTGCGGATGGAATTTGCATTGTCGTTTCCCCTTTAATCGCCTTAATTAAAGACCAAGTAGACAATTTAAAAAAGAAAGGCATAAAAGCATTAGCGCTAACGGGTGGTATCTCTCAAAATGAAGTGGTAGATTTATTAGACAATTGCCTTTATGGGAATTATAAATTTTTATACCTATCTCCCGAACGGTTGCAACAGGATCTTATAAAAGACCGCATTCAGGAAATGAATGTAAATCTAATTGCCATAGATGAAGCCCACTGTATTTCTCAATGGGGAAATGATTTTAGACCTTCTTACCTTAATTGTAGTGTATTAAGAGATCTTGCACCAGATGCTCCTATCATTGCTTTAACAGCCACAGCAACCCCCGTAGTCGCTAAAGATATTGTCACTAATCTAAGGCTTGATGAACCCTTAATTAAGAAAACTTCCTTTGCTAGAGATAATATAGCTTTTAATGTACGTTGGGATGATGACAAACACTACCAATTAAAGCAACTTTTACAAGACAGTAAACACAGTGGTATTGTTTATGTCCGTACCAGAAAACTAACCCAAGAATTAACGCATTACTTAAGTTCTCAAAACATAAGCGCTACCTTTTATCATGGCGGACTCTCTAAAGAGGTAAAAGGAGACCGTTTAAAGTTATGGCTAGACGATAAAGTGCGGGTCATGGTAGCTACCAATGCCTTTGGCATGGGAATAGACAAAGCAGATGTGGGCACAATTGTACATTATCAAATACCCGATAGTGTAGAAAACTATTTTCAAGAAGCTGGTAGAGCTGGTAGAAATGGTGCTCCTGCTACAGCTACTGTACTCACCAACAAATCTGACGAATTACAGGTAAAACGACAGTTTTTGAGTGGTTTACCCACGGTACCGTATTTAAAAACACTCTATAATAAGCTCAATAATTACTTTCAAATTTCTTTTGGAGAAAGTAGCACAGAAACATATCAATTAAATTTCAATGCCTTCTGCGCCACCTATTCTTTAAACCCATTTCTAACCTATAATGCACTGCGTATTTTAGACCAGAATTCTGTGATTGCTTTATCAGAATCATTCTCAAAAAAAACCAGTATCAGGTTTATCGCTACAAAAAATCATATTTTTGATTACATTGACACCTATGGCAAAATAGCGCCAATTCTGCAGGTAATTCTGAGGACTTATGGCGGAATTTTTGAGTACGATACTAAAATAAACACTTTTGCCATTGCCAAAAAATCAAGCGTTAGCGAAAAAGAGGTTGTTAAGGTATTAGAACAGTTAAAGAAAGATGAAATTATTACCTATACCGCTCAGCATAATGATATAGAAGTGTTATTTCTTGTTCCTAGAGAAGATGAAAGAACCATTAATCTCTTTGCTAAAAAAGTAGAACTCCTTACCGCCCAGAAAACAAAAAATATAGAAGCTGTTCTTCAATATTTAAAGAATGATACGGTGTGTAGAAGTCAGCAATTACTGGCCTACTTTGGAGAGAAAAAAGAGGCTTGTGGACGTTGTGATGTGTGCTTAAAAACTCCGCCTATTGCTGTAGAAATTATAGCATTAGCCAAAGAGGCCATTTTAATGCAATTACAGCAGAAGCCACAAACTTCTAGAGAAATTATAAAGACCGTCCTCTATAAAGAAGAGGCTATTTTTAGTGCTATACAGGCACTTTTAGAAGATGAAATAATAGATATTACCGAAAAAAACGAATACAAAATAACAAAAGCATGAGCAAACTACGAATAGTCTTTATGGGAACTCCAGATTTTGCAGTCGGCATACTGGATACTTTAGTACAGCATTCTTTTGATATTGTTGGTGTCATTACGGCACCAGACAAACCTGCGGGTCGCGGTAGAAAACTAAATGAATCTGCCGTAAAAAAATATGCTGTAGCACATCACCTGAAGGTATTACAACCTACCAATTTAAAGAACGAAGAATTTCTAGAAGAATTAAAAGCGTTGAAACCTAATCTACAGATTATTGTTGCTTTTAGAATGCTCCCAAAAGTAGTCTGGGAAATTCCAGAGCACGGTACATTTAATTTACATGCTTCCCTCCTGCCTGATTATAGAGGTGCTGCCCCAATAAACTGGGCAATTATTAATGGAGAGACAAAAACAGGCGTTACTACCTTCTTTATAGATGATAAGATTGATACCGGAGAAATACTGCTACAATCAGACATAGCTATTGATCCAGAAGAGAACGCAGGAAGCCTACATGACAAGTTGATGATCTTGGGTGCTGATCTAGTGATAACTACGGTAAAAGCCATTGAATCTGGCAATGTAACTACAAAGAAGCAACCAGATACGCCTATTGAAAAAGTAGCTTATAAAATTCATAAAGATACTTGTGAGATTAATTGGGATACTTCAATGGATAAAATTTACAACCATATTCGTGGGTTGAGTCCGTATCCTGCATCATGGACTACCTTATATAATGGGGAAACAGAATTATTTCTGAAAATTTACGATGCCGCGTTACTAAAAGAAGAACATTCTATAAAAGTTAAATCGGTAGTTTTTGACAAAAAGACCATCAAAATTGCTGTGACTGGCGGTTTCATTGATCTTTTAGAGATTCAGCTTCCTGGAAAAAGAAAGATGAAAACCCATGAGGTACTAAATGGCTTAAAATTGGATGAAAATGCATATGTTGGCTAAGGCCTTGCTATCACTAGTCTCGACGAAGTGTAAAAAATAGCCTACTTTATCAACAAACTGTTAGAGTTATTAACAAAAACAGCGATTTCCCCTTGTTTTACTTGCGTTAATCAGTTTTACTTATAAATTTGTTAGGGTATAGAAATTTTAACAACAATTAATTATTAAAATTATGAACAAAACAGAATTAATCGATGCAATGGCAGCAGATGCTGGTATCACGAAAGCAGCTGCAAAGAAAGCTTTAGAGTCTTTTTTAGGAAATGTTGAAGGTTCTCTTAAAAAAGGTGGTAGAGTTTCTTTAGTAGGTTTCGGATCTTGGTCTGTATCTAAAAGAGAAGCAAGAGATGGTAGAAATCCTCAAACAGGAGAAACTATCAAAATTGCTGCTAAAAACGTTGTTAAGTTTAAAGCTGGTGCTGAATTAGCGAAAGCAGTAAACTAAAAATACTTTAGTAATATAATTAAAGCACTTCTTTTTAAGAAGTGCTTTTTTTTTTGGGTACATTTTGTAAGAAACTAAAAAAAATCTTACATTAGAACAACGAACCACGACTATATGATACATCTACAACCTGAAAAAGGGAAACTCTTAATTGCAGAACCAGCATTGGCTGGTGATGTTTCTTTTAGTAGATCTGTTGTATTACTCGCAGAACATGGCGAAGACGGATCTGTAGGATTTATTTTAAATAAGCCCTTAGACTATTCTATTAGTGACCTAGTGACAGAAATAGAAGTGCCTTTTAAAGTATTTAACGGCGGACCCGTAGAACAAGACAACCTCTACTTTATACACAAGGTACCAGAACTAATTGCCAATAGTATAGAAATATCTGACGGTATTTATTGGGGTGGAGATTTTGAGTGTATCGTAGGCTTAATCAATACAAATGCCATCTCTGAGGAAGACATTAGATTCTTTTTAGGTTATACAGGCTGGTCTTCCTTACAATTAGACAAAGAATTAACCTCTAAATCATGGGCCATACTACCTAACAAGTACGAGAGCAACATCATTCAGAAAGCCCCTGGAGCCTTCTGGAAAGAGAATATGCTTACTTTGGGTGGTGATTACCTTTTGTGGTCTAACACGCCAGAGAACCCTAGCCTGAACTAAGTATTTATTCTTACAGCGACTTCTAGTTTTATTCAGGCTTCATCCCAAAGCTATCTAAGCACCTATCTTTTAGGGTTTATCCTAAGCGAGCAGCTGCATTTAATTTACCTATAAGATCTTTGGCTACGGTATTTGCAAAATTCTTTTTACGGTATTTTGTAATAGGCTGTATGCCTACGATTGCATTGGTGATAAACAATTCATCTGCTTTTTGTAATTCAAATGGTGAAATGGAAGCTTCCTCAAATGTATAACCTTCTAATTTACCAAGAATATCTATCAATTTTTTTCGTAAGATACCGTTAAGGCACCCTTCACTTTTTGGAGGTGTCTTTATCGTTTTTCCTGATACTAAAAACAAATTACCATTTAATGCTTCTACCACCATCTTCTGGTTATTTAGAAGTAAGCAATTCTGATAGCCGTTTTCTTTTGCAAAAATACTTCCTACTACATTTAAAACTTTATTATTTGTTTTTAACGTAGAAAGCATATCAGGGTTTACATAAAAATCTTTGAAAAGCTCTACTTCATAAGCGTCTTCGCTGATCACAAAAAAAGTATTCTCTAGTTGCTTGGCTTCAATAATGTAAGAGATATCATTGGTTTCTGGAGCATACAAACCTCCATCATTTCTAAAAACCGTTAAGCGTATTCTTGAGGCACTATTTTCTAAGCTGTTACTCGCAATAGTTTCTAGGATTTGATTTTCAAGATATTCCATGGTAAAACTCATAGGAATTTCCATGCGCAGAATTCTCATGGAAGCCATTAATCTTAAATAATGATCTTCCCAGAAGTAGATTTTACTATTTACAACTCTAATCGTTTCAAAAAGAGAATCACCATAACGTAGTCCCCTATTATCTTGATTGATGAAGTGTGATGTTGTCGGAATTAATTTTCCGTTATAATTAAGCATAAAAAAACCTTGAAAATTTTCAAGGTCAAAGATATCGTTTTATAGTAAAATAGCCTTAAGCAGAGCCTAAAACTTGTTTTAAACTAGATACTTGGTTGGTCCAAAGCATTTTAGACTCATCAATTTCATCTTCTTCTGCAAAATCTGTAATGAATAAAGAGACATCAGAAGTAATTTCATCTACAATAATTTTCATTTCAAAAAAACTATCGTCTTCTTCTGCCGTCCATCTAAATTTGACAAACTCTTCACTTTTTCTTTTTAACAACTTAGCCTCTTCTTCTGACTCATCCCAGATAAAATAAAACTTTTCTCCTCTTGAGTTAACGTTGTCTGCGAACCACTCAGATAATCCTGATGGTGTTGAAATATAGGTATATAACAATTGAGGTGACGACTGTATCACGAACTCAATTTCAAATTTTACTTTATCACTCATTCTAAATAGTATTTTCGTTGGGCAATATATATATTTATATATGATAAAAAAATTAAATGTGTCAGAATATTTTTTTCAAAATTTATTTTGATAGCCAAGAAATTAAAGTATATATTTGCAGCCGTTAAAAAAAACATGGCGAGGTAGCTCAGTTGGTTAGAGCGTCGGATTCATAACCCGGAGGTCACGAGTTCAACTCTCGTTCTCGCTACTAGTAAACAAACGGTTTAGTTCATTCTAAACCGTTTTTTTTATGCTATAGTTTTAGCATTTCTAAACTAGCAACAGGCACCTGGAGGGCTAAATTTTAGGAACCGAAATTGTACATCCACGATGATTTTAAACAACTTGTGTGCTTTGCATAAAATAAATTAGGCTTAAAAAAGGTGTAATTTTATGTTTTGTTTTAATTTTCGCTTCTTATACTGCACAATTTATTTCATCGTTTTGACATGTATTCTTGCCAAAGAACTAAAACATATTTGTTATTTCTGTTCTCTTTTATTTTTCGAAAACCATATTCATATACAAAAAGATATACCTCTCCCTTCTGGTTTTTCCAAAAATGTGTAAAGAAATTAGGGTCAAACCCCTCGGATAGTAACATGGCCTCCCTAACTGTTACCTTACCGCCTTTATTGTAATCTTTTAGTATTTTTCTATTACGTCGTAACTGATTATCAACCTTATTGAAAAAGCGTTCTGGTTGCTGTTTTGTTTGCTGGTATTGATACGCACTCTTACATTGTGCGTCGCAGAACTTTTTATCTGATCTTCCTTTCAACTCTTCCTTGCAATAGACACATATTCTATCCAATATCATGGTTCTAAATTAAAGGTATAATATACGCATATTATTCGTATAACATTCTCTTAGCTAACCTGTTTCCATTAAATTGCTTAAAAATAAGAATGGAAAAAGGCAGAAATGTTACATTAAAACACCTCTTAATTAAAGAAAAACGTTTTATCGGCTTGCAGTTTAACACCGATAAAGTTATTCATTCACTTGTAAAACAATTGCCAGATGTAAAATGGAGCAACACTTACAACATGGCTTACATTGTGAATAATAAAGAAAACTTAAACCTGATTTTTGATTTATTTACCGGTGTCGTTTGGGTTAATTGCAACCATTTTTTTGACAAAAAAGTATCCAAAGAAAATAACGAGCCTATTAATATTGCTTGGTTCAGGACAAGACAACTTCCCAAGGCGTATAGAGTTTGCCCTAATAGTTATTTAGACAAACTAGAGCTAAAAAAATATGCAAATAATACCGTAAGAACATACGTATCAAGTTTTGAGGCATTTATTAATTATTATCATAGCGCGGAATTAATTTCTCTTAATGAAAGTGATGTTAGAGCATATCTGTTGGTATTAATTCAAGATAAAAAATCTAATTCGTACATAAACTCTGCTATAAACAGTATAAAGTTTTATTACGAATCTGTTCTTGGTATGCCTAACAGGTTTTACGAAATAGAAAGACCTAGAAAAGAAAAGAAGTTGCCAAAAGTACTTGCTAAAGAAGATGTATTTGATATTATAGCACATACAAACAACTTGAAACACAAATGTATAGTTAGTCTTTTATACTCCTCCGGAATACGTAGAAATGAATTAATTAATTTAAAAATTTCGGATATAGACAGTAGACGAATGTTAATAAGGATTGAATCTGCAAAAGGGAATAAAGACCGTTACACCTTACTCTCACATTCGCTCCTGAAAGACTTACGAACGTATTATAAGCAATATAAACCTGAAAAGTATCTAATAGAAGGTATGTATGGAAAACAATATTCTGGTCAAAGCATTGGAAAGATAGTACGTAACGCAGCCCAAAAAGCAGGTATTAAAATTATAGTAACACCGCATATGCTTAGACACAGTTTTGCTACTCATTTATTAGAAGCAGGTACGGATATAAGACAAATTCAGGTTTTACTTGGCCATAGTTCTACTACAACAACTGAAATATATACTCATGTTGCTACTACCACTTTTAAAAAAATAAAAAACCCTCTTGATTCTTAGAAAAATATAAAAGATATAATGAACATATGTTCATTATACAATTGTTGTAGTGAATTTAAAAAAATAATGCAGAAGGACTTAAAAATTAAACACAACGCGAAATCCTTCTCTTCTAGAATTGGACATTTTATACTTTTACTAATCTCTATACTTCTAATATTTCTTATTCTTTTCTTATTCAAACAACAACTTCAAAACCTAACAAGTTTCATGGGAATTTTAACCTTGGTATTTGGAGGTTTAATTGGTTATAAAATTTGGCAAAATAAATTATACGTGGTGGACGTTGAATCTGACTCAAATATTATCAAAATCAGATACTACGACAAAAATGTTGAGCATAAAATTAGTTCAGATATTAAGATGGCTGAGGTTAGATTAAAAAACACTAGTTCAAGAGCTGGATTTGATTGCGAATTAAAATTGAGAATTGACAACAAAAACTATGTCATTACGGACACTTTTGACTGGTCACTTTCTGAAATGAAATTACTTTTTGAGTATATCAAGTATTTCAAGAATGAATTACTAACGGAAAAAGAAAAATTTAACCTCTCTAGAATGACGGAGAAAATAAAAAAAACTCACTACAACAATGCCTAAACGTAATGCGGACTTTAAGGCTAAATCGAATGGTCTGTGTATATTTACTAAGTCGCTAAATCTTATGGATTTAGCTTTGAAACAAAAAAAATAAAACTAAACAATAAGCTTTAGCTTCGTGCTCAGACGGAAACGAAAAGTTTCCTTGCCTCCGCACTACGCTTAGCCTTACCGTTGGCAATAATTTAAAAGAATGAAAACTGCATTATCTGTTTTTGTATTTATGATACTTTTTTTGAGTTGTAAAGACGAAAGTAATGTTCAAAAACCTAAAAGCGGGAATGAACACCTTATCGTTATGCCAGGGATTGGAACGGAGAAATTTGTAGTCGGAAAAACTAAAATTAAAAACATAATAACCGAACTTGGAAAGCCCGAAAAATTTACTCAAGGAATAATCGATTACAGAAACAAAGAGGCCGCATTTACAAATAGTTATTACTATACAAAATACGGAATGACTTTTGGCACTGAAACTCTGGAATCAAAAGGACAGGACATTGAAAATGCAATTATAAGAGTTATCATTTTTGATGAAAATTCAAACGCAAAAACATTAGAGGGACTTGCGATGGACGGCATAGCAGGTAAAATCAATTATGTTTATGGAAAACAAGATGAAGATAGAACGCCTAGGTCAGACTTACCATATTTTCATTATAGAAAAAAAGGTTTGACGGTTAAAATAAATCCTGAAACGAAAAAGGTTAGTGAATTTGAAATTTATGAACCGCACGAATAAAAAACTATTGCCAACAAAACCTATAAACAATACGGGCTTAGGGCTTAATCGCAAGGTTTGTGTATTTTTATGAAGTCCGCAAAATCTTTGGGATTTTGCTTTAAACAATAAAAAGAAAAAACAAAACAAAAAGATTTTGCTATGTGCGTGGCGGAAAGCAAACGCTAGTTTGCTTCCGTACTGTTCATAGCTCAAACGTTGTGTGCAACCTAAAAAACTAGAATTGACAGATAAAAATATTTTCGAAAAAGCAGTTAAAAAGTATGGGCAGACTTTCGAAACATATGGTTTTCCGATTTCAGAATTAAAAACTAGGTTTGAAGAAAGTACAAACCAAAAAAACTACGCAAACACAGCTGACCTTGTTTGGTCTCTATTCCAAGAATTGTTATTGAAAGCTGGACAACAGTCTAAAACTGAATATGAATTCTACGAAGGACAATGGAAAATTTATGCCGCAATGTTGGACTTCCGAAGGAAGACGGAAAAATCAAAAGCAAATGAAATTCTACAATTACATTTAAAGGCTTATGTCCAAATGTCCAGTGCACAGAGTACGTTAAATTTGAAGTGCGAAATAATTTCTGGTGCCTGTTGTGAATATTGCAACTCTCTTAATGGACAAAAATTTGAAATAAATGAAGTCCTTGATAAACAATTTTTGGGATCTGAAAATTGCACGAATGAAAGAGGTTGTAATTGCTGCTACTCTTTGATTCCCGAAAGAGATTCTAACGGAAAACTAATATTGAATTCAAAATAAAGGCTGCACACAACAAACCCTATAATTAATGCGGACTTATTTCTTATTGATAAGGTCTGTGTATATTTATAATGTCGCTAAATCTGTTGGATTTAGCTTTGGATAAACAATAAACAAATCAAAACCAAAAGCTTTAGCTTAGCGCATAGCTAGAAATCCGTCGGATTTCTTCGCCGCACTAATCATAGCCCAAGCGTTGTATGTCATTAGGAAAAACAAATTATGGGATTAGATTTAGCTTTATTAGCAGTACCAAAAGAAGCTGAAAATATTCTAAAAAAAGCTGAACGTAAAATAGATACGGAGTATTCCGATATAATTTTTCATCTTCCAAGAGCTTTTCAAGATGATTTTCAGGATTTTGGACATTCTGACTGGATTGAATTTAAAAATGACGCTCAAGATTTAGTGAAAAATTACCCTGAAGGAAATTTTGACTCTAAGTTCTATATTGATACAAATAGAACGTATGGAGTTCTTGATTATTTAATTGCTCAAAGAGAAAATGTAGGTATCAATGATTCGAATTCCTTTTTTTATGATGGAATTAAATTTGAAAATTGCAAATCTGGTCAAGGGTTTAGTTTAATATATTGGGATTTAAATGTTCTACAAAAGAAAAAGAAAATTTTAGATTCTTTATCATTTGAAAAACTTTATACATTCTATGATTTTAGAAAAATGATTGATGAAGGAGTCTATAAAATTGAACAAGTGAATGAAAATATTGAAGAATTACAAAATGTATTTATTGAAGTTAAAAAGTTTTTAAAATATGCAATTGAATTAAAAGGTTATGTGTTGGTATTGAAAAGTTAAAACGCCATACAACACTATATATAGCAAATTGGGCGATTATTGCTTAATCCAAAGGTTGTTGTCTATTTGCAAAGTCGCCAAATCTTTTGATTTGGTATTAAAAGTAAAAAGTTAAAACAAAATACAAAAGATTTGGCTTGTGGCTAATCCGAAAGTAATCGCTTATTTTCTGCCCAACTTGCCATATATTTAACGTTGTGCATAATGCGGAAATCGTGCTAAACATCAACATTTGAACTAAAAAAGCCAACGCGCAAACAGCACATTTATTTTTTTGCCAACGCGAAAAGCCAACGCTTAAAAAAACAAAAGAGCTGTTTCTTTGCCAACGCTAAATCCGTTCTTGACAATCGGAATAAAAAACTTTGCAACACCATTGCATTGAAATTTATTTATCTTTGTGCCAATGAAATTTATAACTATCATACTATCATTATTAATTCTTGGTTTGTCAATCAAACCTTGTTCTGACGGAAATAATGCCGAAGACCAGCATCAAGAAGAAATAACTGCTGAACATGATCATCAAAATGATAGTGATGATACTTGTCCAATAACTTGTATTTGTAATTGTTGCGGAATCGCAATTACATATGAACCAATTCAAACTTTTGAATTAGGTATTAATAGTCAAATCTCTACAGAAATATTATCTGTTTATCAATCAATCTACAGATTTAATTTTCATTCCAATATCTGGCAACCGCCACAATTGATTAGCTAAATTATCGACCAATTGTCAAAAAAATTTAGGTAATTAATTTTTACATCTTCAATGAATAAATACATATTGAGCGCAATGCTCACAATTATAACGTGCTTTTCTATAAAAGCGCAAACATCTGATATACAAATAAAGGTAACTTCAGAATCCGAAAACGAACCGTTATTTGGAGCAACAGTATATTTTGAGGAATTAGAAAAAGGAGCAGTAACCGATTTTGACGGAATTGCAACTTTCAACGAAATTCCGAATGGCGAACATATTATCATAGTTTCTTTTTTAGGCTTTGAAACTCTAAAAACAACTATTCAAATCCCAAGTAATTCAGACTTGATTTTCAAATTAAAAAGTGGAGGAAACGAATTGGACGAAGTTGTATTACAATCTTCAAGAAGTACAAGAACCGTAAAAAAAATTCCAACGAGAATTGAATTTATTGGAGTTGAGGAATTGGGAGAAAAAGCAATTATGAATCCAACCAATATTTCAATGGTGCTTCGTGAAAGCACAGGAATACAAATGCAACAAACATCTTTAAGTAGTGGAAGTACAAACATTAGAATTCAAGGTCTTGATGGTCGTTACACACAACTTTTGAGAGATGGATTTCCACTTTACGGAGGCTTTTCAAGTGGTTTGAGTATTTTACAAATTCCACCTTTAGATTTGCAACAATTTGAAATTATTAAAGGAAGTTCATCTACACTTTATGGTGGTGGAGCAATTGCAGGTTTAATAAATATGGTGTCAAAAACACCTGACGAAGAACCTGCTTTAGATATTATGCTTACACAAACACAAGCTTTAGGAAGTACTACAAATGTATTTTACAGCAAACGGAATGAAAAGTTTGGTATTTCGCTTTACGGTTCAGGTCATTATCAAAAAGCTTATGACCCAGAAGATGATGGTTTTAGTAATTTACCAAAAACTAAATCTATTTCATTTAATCCAAAATTCTTTTATTATCCTTCTGATAAAACTACGTTTTGGTTTGGTCTAAACGGAACTTATGACGATAGAATTGGTGGAGACATTACTAAAATAGAAAGTGGCGAAAATGGAATTCATCAATACACAGAGGAAAACATTTCAAAAAGATTGAGTAGTCAAGCAGTTTACAAAACTCAAATAGATTCTATTAGTTCTTTAAACATTAAAAATAGTTTATCCTTTTTCGATAGAAATTTAACGATTCCCGATTTCAATTTTGATGGTAAACAAACCAACACTTTTACGGAAATCACTTATCAAAGAGAAACATCAAGAGCAGATTGGATTTTTGGAGCAAATTTATATACTTCAAACTTTGACGAAAATGATAATGCAACTTTACAACGTGACCAAAAAGACATCACTTACGGAATGTTTGCTAACAATATTTATGACCTTTCCGAGAATTGGATTTTAGAAACTGGATTGCGAGCAGATTACAATACTGATTTTGGTTTTTTTCCACTTCCAAAAATTTCATTGCTTTATAAAAATGATAGCGGATTTTCAAGCAGAATTGGTGGTGGTTTAGGTTACAAAATTCCAGATATTTTTACAGAAGAGGCTGAATTTATAAACTTTGAAAATGTACTTGGCATTGATAAATCTTCATTAAAGGCAGAGCGTTCTTATGGTGTAAATCTTGATTTCAACTATCAAACACGTTTATTTGAAAATATTGGCTTTTCAATTAATCAACTTTTCTATGTCACAGCAATTAACAACGGATTGTTATTGAATAGTACAAATAATGGTTTGTTTGCATTTGAAAATGCAACTGATGAAATTTTAAGCAAAGGCGCAGAAACAAATATAAAGTTTACTTATAAAGATTTTAGATGGTTTTTAAATTATGCACTTATAGACACTAAATTGAACTATTTGGCAGGAAATCCACAAAAACCATTAACTGCAAAACATAACGCAGGAAGTGTTTTGATGTACGAATCTGATAAATGGAGAGTTGGTTACGAAACTTTTTATACAGGAAAGCAGTTTTTATCAAATGGAACAGAAACAACAGATTTTATAACAATGGGATTATTGTTAATGCGAAACTTTAAATTTGGTAGTGCTTTTGTGAATTTTGAAAATTTTACAGACAGACGACAAAGCAGATTTTCGCCATTAGTTCTGCCACCACACGAAAATCCAGAATTTCCAGAAATTTACGCACCAACAGACGGATTTATTTTTAGTGTAGGAATTATTATTAAACCATTTGGAAACGAAGACCACGATTAATTATGAAAACAATTGAAGAATTTTTAGAATCAAAAAATATTCGAGTAACTGCAATGCGTTTACTAATATATAAGTTCCTTGCCGAAAAACAAGTTGCAGTTACATTAAGTGATATAGAAAATGCTTTTGAGAAAGCAGATAGGACAACATTATACAGAACTATAAAAACATTTGAAGAAAAAGAAATTGTGCATCAAATAGACGATGGCACAGGAATTACGAAATATGCTTTGTGTGAAAAGGGTTGTAATTGTGAGATTGAAACCGATTTGCATTTACATTTTCATTGTAATAACTGCAACGAAACCATTTGTTTAACAGAACATAAAATCCCTCAAATAAAAGTGCCTGATGGATTTGTTTCAGAAAACGTAAACTTAGTTGTAAAAGGCATTTGCGATAAATGTAGCGGACAATAAATGCACTTCCATTGCACTTACTATTTAAGTACTTTTATTCAAAATTAGATGATATGAAGTTTAATACTAAAATACCTAAACATCTTAAACAGGCGTATAACGAAGAACTAAAACAATACAGTTTCTGTTTAGAAAATGAGCAGTTTGGAAATGCTTGGTATCATTTAGAACGCAGTCATATCATAGGTCAATCTTACCCAATAGAACATACCTACTCACATTGGTTGATGCTAAAATTTGGGTTTCGTCAAAGAAATGTAAAAGAAGTCTTCGGTCAAATAATCAGATTACTTGTTGGTGGTTGGAAATCATTTATAAACCACGTTCCAAGAGGAAATACTGGTGGTACAAATGTGCCACCTTTACAACGTATGCCTATTCCAAATGACATTCAAAAAATATTCAATTGTTAATGAAAAAAAAGAAACTTAATTTAAAAGACCTAAATCCCAATTCTGAAAAAGAACACAGTCACGATGATGGTCATAATCACGGAAGTGAACCGAATAATTTTAAGGCATATATTCCAGCAATAATAAGTTTCATAATGCTTATTGTTGGTATTGCTTTAGATTACTTTGATGTTGCATTTTTTAAAGATTGGATTCGCATTATTTGGTATAGCATCGCTTATTTACCAGTTGGATTTCCAGTTTTAAAAGAAGGTTGGAATAGCATAAAAAAAGGCGATGTTTTTACAGAATTCTTTTTAATGTCAATTGCCACAATTGGCGCATTCATTATTGGCGAATATCCCGAAGGTGTTGCAGTTATGTTATTTTATGCAGTTGGCGAATTGTTTCAAAATGCAGCAGTCAACAGAGCAAAATCTAACATAAAAGCGTTACTCGATGTAAGACCAAACGAGGCTTTGGTGTATAGAAATAATGATTTTATTTCGGTTAATCCTGAAACTGTAGAAATTGGCGAAAAAGTACAAGTTCGTGTTGGCGAAAAAGTGCCATTAGATGGTATTTTACTTTCTGATAAAGGTTCGTTTAACACAGCAGCTTTAACAGGCGAAAGCAAACCTAATACGATTGCCAAAAGTGAAAGAGTTTTTGCAGGAAGTATTAATCTCGATGGTGTGATTGAAATTGAAACCACTAAAGAATTTAAAGACAGTTCTATTGCCCGAATTCTGGATATGGTCCAAAATGCGACAGCTCGAAAGTCGAAAACGGAATTGTTCATTAGAAAATTCGCAAGAATTTACACGCCAATCGTTGTCTTCTTGGCAATTGGAGTTACGTTTTTACCATACTTTTTTGTAAATGATTATGTATTTAGAGATTGGTTGTATCGTGCCTTGATTTTTCTTGTGATTTCGTGTCCTTGTGCGTTGGTAATCTCAATTCCGTTAGGATATTTTGGTGGATTGGGTGCAGCTTCAAAAAATGGAATTTTATTTAAAGGTGCTTCATTTCTCGATGCAATGACCAAAATAAACACGTTGGTTATGGACAAAACGGGAACAGTTACAAAAGGCGTTTTCAAAATAAAAGAAGTAAAAGCAATCGGTTGGAAAGAAACTGAATTTATGAAGTATTTAATGGCAATGGAAGAACAATCCACACATCCTATCGCCAAAGCTATTTTAGAATATAAAGCAGATGGCGAAGATTTTAATGCAACCGAAGTTTCAGAAATCGCTGGAAAAGGTTTGAAAGGAATCGTTAACGGAAAATCTGTTTTAGTTGGGAACAAGACTTTGATGACTGCCAATAATATTGAAGTCGCAAAAGAAACCAACTCTATTGTAGAATCGATTGTTTTAGTTGCTATCGATAAAAAATTTGCTGGTTATGTAGTTATTGCGGATGAATTAAAGGAAGATGCAAAAGAAACAATTATTAATTTACGTAAGATAGGAATAACAACTATTATGATGCTTTCGGGCGATAAAGATTCAATTACCCAAAAGGTTGCATCCGAATTAAATATCAAACAAGCCAAAGGTGGATTATTGCCCGAAGACAAATTGAATGAAGTTGAAATTTTAAAACAAAATCCCGAAAACAAAATTGCTTTTATTGGCGATGGAATAAATGATGCGCCAGTTTTGGCAGCAAGTGATGTTGGAATTGCAATGGGTGGATTAGGAAGTGATGTTGCGATTGAAACCGCAGATGTGATTATTCAAACTGACCAACCTTCAAAAGTGGTTCGAGCAATAAAAATAGGTCGTTCCACTCGAAAAATTGTTTGGCAGAATATTGGTTTGGCATTTGGAGTGAAAGTGATAGTATTGATTTTAGGCGCAGGCGGATTGGCGACAATGTGGGAAGCCGTATTTGCTGATGTTGGTGTGGCACTTTTAGCAATTTTAAATGCAGTTAGATTACAAAAAATGAATTGGGATTGAGTAACATTGCGTATAAATTTGGTGCTAAATTGAAAAATCGATAACCGAAATGCCAACGCTTAAGCCATACACATTTACAGTCGCATCATCCAAGCTTCGCCAAAACTGTAAAAGAGTATGTCTTGCCGACGCTCACATCTGAACTAAACAACAAACATCGGAAAACCAAGCTGAACGTGTAAAGCACTATGCACAACAATGTATATAAAACATAGCTATTACAGGCTTTCCGAGAGGTTTTTGCTTATTTATTAAGTCCGCCAATTTTTTATTTTTGTATATTTAGAAAATTAAAGATAAATAGAAAAAATAAAAAATCGGCTCGTGTATAATCCGAAACGAAAGTGTTTTTTTACACGCTACGTTTCATATACGGAGACGTTGTGGTTAATTTGAAAATGAAGAAACTTTTAAGATTTTTAGTAAAAACAGTAATTCTGATTTTAATACTCGGATTTTTGTTTGTGCAATATCTGAAAAGTGATTTAAACAAAACTTTTGACGAAAAACAGCTAGACGATTTGAAAACTGAAATTGGAAAAGCTGAAAGCATTCCATCTGAATTTATTGAAGTGTTTAATAAAATTAATCCGATTACGAATACAAACGGAGTTTTGTATGATGCAATAACTGAAAATCGTAATAGAGAATGTCCTTGTGTTGACCTCGCTTTAATTGCGCCTGTAAACGGAAAAAATAGATATACTGGAAATCGTTACATATTAGGCTGGAAATTGGAAAAGGAATTTACTCAAGAGCAATGTTTCAATTACTATGTTCGAAATTATGACTTTCTGTATGACAATGACGGAATTTTTGAGGCTTCAGAATATTATTTCAACAAGCAATTATCTGAATTGGATTTTGACCAAATGGCAACTCTGACTTTAATGTTAAAAAACGCTTCCTTGTATAATCCGAAACGAAATGCAGAATTAATTAAAAAGAGAATAGCGGAAATAAAAACTAACCACAACACCGTGTATAATTAATTGCTTTGGTCGTTGCCTATTTGGAAAATTCCTTCGGAATTTTCTCGCGTTCGTTTTTGTTTACTAAATTAGTTGCTCAAACACGCAACTAACCATACACAAAACCGTTATATGCAACTTTGACCCGTCCTGAAATATGTATACAAAACACTTCAAGTATATGTATAAAAATGATGGATATGTAAAACGCTATAGTGAGAGCTTTAAGCTTAAAGTCTTGGCAGAACTTACCAAAGGAAACCATTCCAAAAGACAAATTGCATTAACTTACGGTATACAATCCAGTACTATAAATGTATGGATCAAAAAGTATGATCGTAAAGATTTAATGAACACCCGTGTAACCGTGCAAACAGACGACGAACTTTCCCGTATCAAAGCCCTTCAAAAAGAGCTG
The DNA here is from genome assembly GCF_019278565.1 of Cellulophaga sp. HaHa_2_95. Next base: position 3,144,791 of record NZ_CP058988.1, read on the forward strand.
AAACAACTTAAGGACCTTCTTATTAAAAAGGACCTAGACAAACTGGTGACCGACAGCTATCTTGAGGTAGCCGCCGAAAACCTGGGCTATAGAGATGTTGAAGAATTAAAAAAAAACTTAAACATAAAGCCTTGATGAAAGTAGCACCGATAAACCGTAATGAAAGACTGTATTCGATTGGTACTATCTGTAATGCCTTTGATCTAAAAAGAGATGCCTATTACAAATTCCAAAAACGTTTTGTTATCAAAAAACAGATAGAACAAGATGTACTCGAACTTGTTCGAAAAAGCAGAAGAACACTACCTCGAGAAGGTACCAGAAAACTCATGAGATCATTAAAAGATGAGTTTCATAAGTACCACCTTAAAGTAGGTAGAGACCAGCTGTTCCGTATCTTAAGAGAAAGTCGATTGCTCATTAGAAGAAAGAAGTACTCCTCTAGAACCACCAATTCATATCACCGGTTTTACAAGTATGGTAATATTATAAAAGACTTGAAAATCAATAGACCTAATCAGGTTTGGGCATCCGATATTACCTATATCAGAACCATAAAAGGATTCTGTTACCTAGCATTGATTACAGACATGTATTCCCGTAAAATCGTTGGATACGACCTAAGTGATAGCCTAGAGCTAAAAGGGTGTGTCAGAGCTTTAAATAAGGCTATTTACAATGCTAAGAACATTGATCACCTTATTCATCACTCGGACAGAGGTATTCAATATTGCAGTAACGTCTATACCCAAATACTAAAAAGAAAGAAAATTAAAATCAGTATGACAGAAGAAAATCATTGCTATGAAAACGCCCTAGCCGAAAGGGTCAATGGTATTCTAAAAGATGAATTCTATCTTGATCAAACATTTACCAGTGTGGTCCATGCTAAAAAAGCAGCCAAAAATGCAATCAAATTATACAACTCAAAAAGATTACATTTATCTTTAGATTATAAAACACCTAATTACGTGCATCAATATGCCGCTTAAAACTAATATTAATCTGTAGCCGTATTTTAGGACGTGACATTAGGAAAAACAAATTATGGGATTAGATTTAGCTTTATTAGCAGTACCAAAAGAAGCTGAAAATATTCTAAAAAAAGCTGAACGTAAAATAGATACGGAGTATTCCGATATAATTTTTCATCTTCCAAGAGCTTTTCAAGATGATTTTCAGGATTTTGGACATTCTGACTGGAGTGAATTTAAAAATGACGCTCAAGATTTAGTGAAAAATTACCCTGAAGGAAATTTTGACTCTAAGTTCTATATTAATACAAATAGAACGTATGGAGTTCTTGATTATTTAATTGCTCAAAGAGAAAATGTAGGTATCAATGATTCGAATTCCTTTTTTTATGATGGAATTAAATTTGAAAATTGCAAATCTGGTCAAGGGTTTAGTTTAATATATTGGGATTTAAATGTTCTACAAAAGAAAAAGAAAATTTTAGATTCTTTATCATTTGAAAAACTTTATACATTCTATGATTTTAGAAAAATGATTGATGAAGGAGTCTATAAAATTGAACAAGTGAATGAAAATATTGAAGAATTACAAAATGTATTTATTGAAGTTAAAAAGTTTTTAAAATATGCAATTGAATTAAAAGGTTATGTGTTGGTATTGAAAAGTTAAAACGCCATACAACACTATATATAGCAAATTGGGCGATTATTGCTTAATCCAAAGGTTGTTGTCTATTTGCAAAGTCGCCAAATCTTTTGATTTGGTATTAAAAGTAAAAAGTTAAAACAAAATACAAAAGATTTGGCTTGTGGCTAATCCGAAAGTAATCGCTTATTTTCTGCCCAACTTGCCATATATTTAACGTTGTAAAACATTTGGTATGGTAAAGGCACATCGTTTACAAAGTTAAAGGCACATGGTTTACACTTTTTTAAGGGTTAATTTGAGATAAAAATCAAATTATCATGCCTTGGAAAGTAAACACAACAATGGAGCAAAAAATCGAATTTATTTGTGAATGGCGTACAGGAAAGTATACTATAACAGAATTATGTAAAAGTTTTGAAATCTCTCGACCAACGGCTTATAAGTTGATAAGTCGGTTTGAAACTCAAGGTTATGAAGGTCTAAAAGAGCATTCAAGAGCACCTGGCAAACATCCCAATGCAACCAAAGAGAATATCGTTGATTGTATTCTAAAATTAAAGAAGAAATATAAACTCTGGGGAGCTAAAAAAATTAGAGAGTTATTGTTTAAAGAACTTTCAAGTCAAGAAGTCCCATCTGTGGTTACTGTTCATAATATACTTAAAAGAAACGGATTAGTATGTCCGCAAAAACGGATGAGAAGAGTCAAACCAGTCTTCCCTATATTTGACCCTGAATCATGTAATGAAGTTTGGAGTGCTGACTATAAAGGAAAGTTCTTAATGGGTAATAAAATATATTGCCATCCATTAACAATTGCAGACTCTAGAAGTCGATTTTTATTCTCTGCTAAAGGTCACTATAAAGAAAATTTAAAGTCTGCTAAGGCAGAGTTTAAAAGGGTTTTTAGAATATATGGTATTCCTAAACAAATACACACAGATAATGGTAGCCCTTTTGGTTCTGTAAGGGCAATACAACGTTTTACACAACTCTCCTACTGGTTTATTGAACTAGGTATTAGTCCTGTGTTTTCTGATCCTGCTAGTCCACAACAAAACGGAAGACATGAACGCATGCATCGTGATTTAAAGGCTGCTTGTGCTAAGCCTTCAGCATATGATTTAAAAGCCCAACAAAGACGTTTAAATCACTTTGTAAAACAATATAATAACGTAAGACCACATGAAGCCTTAGATATGAAAACACCTGCTGATATACATAATTTCTCTACTAGACCCTTCCCCGAAAGAATACCCAACTTTGAGTATGACACGAAGTATAAAATACTCAAAGTAACAGAAAGTGGAGCTGTGAGATGGAAATCTTATTATTGGGTATATGTATCCGCTGCTTTAAAAGGTAAACACGTTGCAATTGAAGAACTTGGCAATGGAATTTGGAAAGTGTTTTATAGAAATGTATTTTTAGGTTACTTTGATGAAAAACATCTTAGAAATAAACAACAATCAACAAGGTTAGAAACTAATTTAGTGTAAAGTCTAATCTTTAACTTGTGTAAACCATGTCCCTTAACGAACAGCTAAAAAAAGTGAGTGACCATTATACATCCATAGTTTACGAAAAAGCTAATCTGGCAGATTCCCAAGAATTGGCGGATAGAATTATTAGCTTTTTAACTGAAAAGAAAATTATTCATAAAGAACTCTCAGATTGCGTTTTAGGTTCAACTGGACATAAACCAGCAGAAAATTTCGGTTCTATTCTTGAAAAACAATACGAAGGATTTTTGGACTCAAAACCAAATGGACTTGAAATCATAACTGAAAGAAGTGTATTTGAAAACGGTGGAAATGGTCTAGAGCAAGTTAATTGTCCAAATTGTGGACAAAATCAAATTGAAGAAGACTGGGGCAGCGCATTGGAGAATTGGTATGACAACACAGAGTCGGACTTAGTGAAATGCTCAAACTGCTTATCCGAAAACCCAATAACTAAGTTCAATTTTGAGCCAAATTGGGGATTCGGGGACTTTGGGCTAATCTTTTGGAATTGGGGTAAATTCAAGAGTGAATTTTTAATCGAATTAGAAAAGGTAATCGGAACGGAATTGACAATAGTTTACGGCAAACTCTGACGGAAAAGCCAGTTGCTAACAAAACCTAAACGTTACCCACAATTATAAAAACAACATAGATGAAATTTAAAATATTGATATTATTTACAATTGTATGCTTTTGCAAAACCTATGCACAAGAATATGAAGTGAATTTCAATAAAGAATATATCAAGGAAAATGATGAGAATGTTTCAATTGAAATTAATGAAATTCAAGAACTGATATATATAATTTTTGCGAATACAGAATTTGCCAAGGAAAATCCAAGAATGGTAAAAACTGACACAGAATATTATAATAAAATGATTGAGCATTTTTCAGAATATTCAGACTTACCAATAGTCAAAAAATTCGATAGCTTATTAGAAGAAAATTTACTCTACTATTTTGTGTTAGCTGGAAACGCATACGGTTATAAATTTAAACACAAAAATATCGTGCCAACTGGAATATATGACTTTCCCGCAAAAGGCGTTGGAAACCTTGAAGTGGAATCAAATCCAATACCTGAATTAATAAAAGATTTAGAACAATATGCCGAAAAATCAAAGTATCGTAAATTCTTTAAGCAAAAAAAAGAATACTATAGTTCTTTAAAAACAGATTATCAAAACTATGCCCAAATTGACCTTCAGACAAAATGGCTACAAAATAGATTTGATTATAGAATAAATAGCTTTAGAGTTTTGACTTCGCCATTAATTTCCTCAATGAACGCTACCCAAACTTTCGAAGATAACGATTTTAAAGAAACATTACTTTTTTTGCCGACTATTAAAAACAACGAGGCTTTATCTAAAAAATATAATAAAGCCATTAATACACGTGTGATTTTCACAGAAATTGACCATAATTACGTTGGTAAAGTCAGCGAAAAATTTACAGAAAGTATAGATAGTATTTTTGGAGAAAGAGAGAAATGGGTAGATGTAAATAATAAAGGAACACAATATTATCCAACACCAATAAAAGTATTTGACGAATATCTAACTTGGGGTTTGTTTATATTATATGCTTATGACAATTATGAACAAGAAACATTAAGTGAGGTAACTGATAATATAAATGGAGTATTAATTGAGCGAGGTTTTCCAAAAGCAAAAGAATTTAATTCAAGGCTTTTAGAAATTTACAAAGTCAGCGAAAATGCTCAAATGTCCGATTTGTATCCAGATATATTAGAATGGTGTGCGCAACAATAACTGTGGGTAACAATGTATATAAAAAATAGCGCGAGCAGTTGCCAACACAAAGGTTCGGGCACTTCTTTAAGGTCGCCAAATCTTTTGATTTGGCTTTAGAACAGAAAAAATAAAACTAAACAATAAGCTTTAGCTTCGTGCTCAGACGGAAACGAAAAGTTTCCTTGCCTCCGCACTACGCTTAGCCGAACCGTTGTGTGTAATTCAAAATAAATGTAAAAATGATTAATTATACAAATATAATCCCTAACGAAAAATTTAATTTTGCTATACCAAACCCCGATTATAATAATGTAAATGATTTTTTAAAAGAATCTAAATCACAGGATAATGATTTGATTGAAGGAATTATAAAATCAAATTTATTAACTGGAAAAAACATTATCGTTTTTAAAATCACAGATTCTAGAATTGGTGTGTTAGGCAGAGGTCTTTCTGGTTTATCAATGGCTGATAGTAACTTAATATCTCTAAGCCTATTTGATTATGACTTAAATAATAAAGTTGATACGATTAAGGTTTTTAACATGCATCCTGCTAAAGGACATGGTTATGGTACAATTTCTTTTTCAAATAATAGTAAAAGTAAGTCAATGATTATATTTTTTATAGATTCCGATTATGACAAATGGAATGAGGATTTTAATAAATCTGAGTCCTATATTAGCGAGATTCAAAAGTTTCTTAATGTCGATAATGTAAAAACAGATACAGGATATAATTGCTAAAAAACTACACACAACAATTTACTGAGAATCAAACTTAAGATGTATAACCGCAATAACGGCTTTTGCGCTAAATCCGAAAAGTAAGCGTTTTTTTTATACGCTACGTTCCATACACAAGACCGTTCTGCACAATTTAAAACAACATTATGGAAGAATTTTGGAATAATAGATATAAGGAAAAAGAGTACGCATATGGAGAAAAACCAAACGCATTTTTTAAAGAAACTATCGAAAAACTTAAACTAAACGGGAAATTACTATTACCAGCTGAAGGGGAAGGAAGAAATGCTGTTTATGCCTCGAAAAAAGGAATTGATGTAGTCGCATTTGATATAAGTTCAGAAGGTAAAATTAAAGCTCAAGAGTTAGCTGAAAAACAAAATGTAACTATTGATTATCGAGTTGGAGAATTTGAAAAACATAATTTTGAATTAAATAGCTTTGATGCCCTTGGACTAATTTTTGCTCATTTTCCGAAAAATAAGACAATATTGCACGAGCAAATGGCTGAGCTAATAAAACCAAATGGTTATATTTTTTTAGAAGGGTTTAGTGCGAATAATATTTCTTATAGAGAGCGAAACCCTAAAATTGGCGGTCCGACAAATTTAGAAATGTTATACACAGTTGAAGAGATGAAAACTACCTTCAAAAACTTTGAAGTCATTCTTCTAGAAGAAAAAGAAATAAAATTAAATGAAGGAAGTTTTCACAACGGAATAGCGAGTGTAATCAGATATATCGGAAAAAAAACTACGTAGATCATACACAATTAATTACTTAAACAAAGTAAAAGCATATTTGGAAAGTCGCCAATTTTTTAAATTTCACGATTTCCAATAAAAAAATATATAGTAAAATTTAAAAATAGGGCTTGTGTTTTATCCGAAAAGAAACTGCTTATTTTCAGCGCTACTTTTCATATATAGAGCCGTTAGCTTTTATTATGAAAACATTGACACAACTTTAAAATGTTATTCCTAGTTATTGCTATCTTTGCAAGAGATGAAAGAAAAGCTAGAAATTAAAAAACTTTATTCAGTCCTGTCTTTACTTGGACTGGTATTGTTGCTTTTACTTTCACCTTGTAAGGTCAGGAATTTTATTCAAGCTGAAGTAGGTTTACCTCAAACTAATGTTTTAAATAAAGGTCAAGCCACAATTTCAACAGAAAGTTGTGTTGCCTTTGATGTTGCCGATATTAATCATTCATCTTCAACATCCGTTAAAATAGCACTTGACTTCTTTGTTAATGAGACGTTATTCACTATTCATTTTCCAGTTCATTCAAACACTACTAATACACTTCGAATCAGTAAATCAAAACTGATTTCTTCCATACCTCTCTACATTTTATATCAAAACATTCAGGTCTATTCGTAATTGATTTTCTAAAAGCAGTTGTTATTTCTGCTATATATCAATCAATTACAAATATCTAAAATGAAATTTCTAGTAAAAAATACTTGAAGTTAGCTACAGATCTGTAGCTATACTTCGCATTCTGCTTAGCTTAATTTTCATAATAGCAAGCACTAGCTATTTTTTTAATCCCGCAAAAACCGTGAGCAAATTAGAAAATTCCCCAATGGGTTTTATTGGAAATATACTAGGAACACCAGAAATAGCTGTAATTCTATCCAGAATTGTAATGCTAATTGTAGGTGTTTCATTACTTCTAGGTATCATAACCCAAATAGCTTCAATGGTACTAATAGCCATTGTAATTCCTATTACACTTACTGCACAAATTGGACAATTACCAACTCTAGGTCTACTTTTTAAGAATATAGCCCTACTTGGAGAACTTCTTTTTTTTAGTATTAATCAAAAATTAAACAACAATGAAAAACTCAATATTATTTATAACAACAATGCTCCTTTTACTATTTGGAACATATCAATTACAAGCACAAAATATCAACGCTGAAATGAATAATTACTTAGTACTTTCAAAAAACATAAAACAAATAAAACCTATTTCAATGACAGCCAATGCATTAGCAAAGGAAGATGGAAAAAAATACGGAGCGTTTTATGTAATCATCTGTGGTAAAACAGTAACTCAAATTAATGATAATTCAGATTTTAATACTTTATTGGAAGAGGCTAAAGCCCAAAATGTGAAAGTGTTTGTTTGTGGAATTTCTCTTTCAAAGTTCAACATTATTCCAGAGACATTGCCAAATACTCTTGAAGTAATTCCTAATGGCATATTATACGGGTTACAACTTACAAAAAGAGGTTTTATCACACTTACAATATAATAAACTATGAAAAATATTAGCATAAAGAACGATGCTGGGCTATTAGCTTTAGCACTAAGATTAGTTGTTGGTTGGACTTATTTTTCTGCCTTTTGGAGAAGAGTAGCGTTAGAAAATAAACTCGATCCAGACGCAGCCGGGTATATTGGAGAAAAATTCAATGCATTTTTACCCAATGCTTTAGGTATAAAACCAATTATTCAGTATTTAGTAGAGAACCCTGATATGCTTTGGGTCAATATGGTAATTTTCACGATTGTAGAAGGTATAGTAGGTTTATTTATAATGTTCGGTTTGTTTACGCGAATTATGAGTATCGGTGTTTTTGGATTAGCAATGGGAATTCTTTTAGGTTCAGGATGGATTGGGACAACTTGTCTTGACGAATGGCAAATAGGAGTGTTAGGAATCGCTGCAGGTTTTACCTTATTTCTAACGGGAAGCGGCAAATACTCTGTGGACAATTATTTAATAAAAAATAATTATGCAATCACCAAAAAAAAATGGTTTACTTGGTTAGGTTCGGGTATTTTACCAATTAAAGAAAGTGTTTTTCCTAAAGTTGTATTTACGGGTTCTATCATTATTTTTGGAATGACCTTAATGACCAATCAAGTATTCCACGGTGGCGTTTGGGGAACACTTCATAATAAATCGGTAAAACCAAAACTGAGAATTACCGAAGGTAAAATAGCCAATAATAAATTAAGTTTTGATGTTTTCAGAACGGAAGGTGTAGATGTTTATGGTTCTTGGGTAATTGGTATTGAATTAAATGATGAACTTAACAATTCTGTATTCAAATATGGCCAGGAAGAATTAGCAACAATGAACAAAAAGAGTATTTCAAACTATTATGTTGCTAGAATAAAACCAGGAAACCATAGTTTGATTGTGCCTTTAGGAGCAAAAGCAAAACTAAATTTAGAAAATGAAAATTTATCAAGTTTGCCTAACGGAACCTATACTCTTAAAATCACAGACATTAGTGGAGCTTATTGGGAACATCAGATTGAAAAATAACAAAAGCTAACAATATATAAAAGCAATAGCGGTTCGGGTGCAAACTCAAACCGTTTTCGCATTTAATTAAGTATATTGTTTACCGAAAAGAAGGAGCAATTTATCCACTATTACTCTAATACCAAACGTTACCGCACAATTTGAAAACAAAATATAAACTCAACAATAAATTACTAAATAAGCTCCTAAAGCAAAACTTACGGATGCTTATACTTTTGGTGGTTTTTTGTTTTATAAATTGGATATGGTTTAGTAGCAGAGATATTGAATCTTTTTGGCTGCTTTTTCTAATTATAATTGGAGTTTTATTAGTATTTAACTTACCCTCATTGGTCCTATTTTTAAACTATTATAAAGAGAATAAGTATACTAATTTTGAAATAGTTGAAAAACCCAATTCAATTAAAATAAACCAAAATGGAATTATTAAAACTTACATGCTGAATGATTGTAAAAAATCAACATATCATTTAGCTTACAATTATAGAAATACTATCGACAATAGAGGGAGAGACTTTATGTTTTTTTCGGATTTTGGATATTGGGATTTGCAATTTGAAAATGGAGACCGATATTACTTGACAAATCTCCTGAACGACTTTGTTCATCAAGCTCCAATTATTCGAAAAACAAAATATCGATTCAGATTGTTTCCGTATATAAAAAAATTGGATTCAAAAGAAGGTGCGCAATTAAAACTTATACCGAAAAAATATTTATAATTTATGAACTCGACTCAAACGCAACTGTTATGCCGACGGACCTTTTAGCTACTTAATACAGAAGAAACAATCTTAACAGAATTTATGCCCATTTAATACGATATTGTAAAAAATACGTGTGGTCATAATACCTATGAAGTAATTCGGGGTATGGTATATAATTTAATGTTTTACGTATATTTATAAAGTCTGCAAAATTTTTCCGATTTTGCTCTGGAAACTAAAAATAAATCAAGACCAGCCTCGCCAGCAGGCAGGCAATAAGCTTTGACTTCGTGCACAGAAGGAAACTCAACCTTTCCCTGCCTCCAAACTACTTATAGTTTGAACGTTATGGGCAATTAAAATTAATTCTACAAAAATGAAGATAATAAAATTTATATTGTTGTTTTTTTTGACTTTCAATGCAGTTTCACAAGAAATTACGGGTTTTGTACATAATAATGATATTCCAATTCCTAATGTAAATATTCTTATCAAAGATTCATTTGTAGGTACTCAAAGTGATGAAAATGGAAAGTTTACTTTGGAAGTCAAAAAAGGTGATTTTATTATTTTATCTCACATAAAAATGCACACTAAAGAGTTAGAAATAAAAAAAATAAAAAATTTTATCGTTGGTCTGGATGTTAAAGTTAATCTTTTAAAAGAAATTAAATTAATTAGTTCCAAAAAAAACAGCTCACAATCAAAGTCAGTCTATACAAGATATGGAAAAATAAACAAGAGAAATTCTAGTTTTGCAATGTATTCTTTTGATGCAAAAGAAATTCAAAGATTTACCTCTTTAAACCTTCACGAAGCATTAGTAGGCAGAGTCCCTAATTATAGATTAACCCCCAATGGTGTTTTTCTTAGAGGACGAACGGGAGGTTTTAAAAAACCAAATTTTGCAATATGGGATATTGACGGTATGCTCTATGAAGGTCTTCCTGATTTTTTAGACCTATCAATTGTAAAAAGTGTTCATATTATAAACAGTACTACGGGAACTACTTTATATGGATTAAGAGGTACTGGTGGAGTAATTATTGTTAATACAATAGCTAGTAAAAAAGCTAGAAAAAAAAACTACCCACAATTAGACTTTATTAAAGCAGAAGAGATCGACTTACCTAATAAAGGAAATGACATTACTGAAATGATAAGTAAAACTAGTGGCAATATAGATGACTTAAAGTTAATTGCATTTGCATATAAAATGAACGGATATCCAAAATTAGCATTAAGAATTAATCGCTTAATATTAGCATATAAACCGGATAATATTACTTCCTATAGAGATGTCGCTGAGTCCTTCATTGAAAACAATAAAAAAAATAAAGCATGGGATACTTATGAAGTTTTTATACGAAGGAATAGAGAAAGTATTAATGAGACTTCATTTAACATTATGTTTAATGATATAGAGCGTTTATATCATTCATATAATTTGAAAAACATTATTGGAAATGCGTTTGTATCTAAAAAGAAATATTCAAACAATTATAAAAATGAAACTCGAATACTTTTTGAATGGTCCGTACCAAATGAAACTCTTTTAGTAGAACTTGTTAATCCAGAAAAACAAATCATAGGGCTTCAACTGGGAAGTAAGTTTGAAAACTCTAATATTGAAGAATTTTTTATCGATGAAAATTTGAAAGGGAATTGGAAATTAAATCTTTCAATTTTAGAAGATATTAAATTAGATGGATATTTAAAAGTTACAATTTATCGGAACTGGATTTCGTCGGAAAAAGTCCTTCCTGAAACATTCTTTTTTTCACTTTCAGGAACAACAAAAACTGAATATAAATTACTAAGTTTAAAGATATAAGTATGACTTTTAATTATGTTTGTCATTTAAAATACTAATATTTATAGACATCTCCCGAAAAATAAACCAAACTAATTGTCTGAAAGAAATTCTCTTTCTATTAAAATAAAAGCCTATAGCTCTTTATTAAAGTAATGACTTGTGCCAGCCTATTTACAAAAGCTATTGCGGTCTTTATATTCAGTTATTATTTACTTATAATAGAGATAAAATTAACGTAAGTACTTTTATACAAACACGTTGTCATTAATTTTAATCTTCTAAAATAAATCCAAAAAAATGGCCCTAAAACTTACACCGATACTTATTATACTCCTACAAATCATAAGTTGCATTTGGTATCTAATACCTTCAGTGAGCCATGCCCATATACCAGGAGGGTTTATTAAGATGATTATTTTTGGAGGAATTGCTTTAGTTCTACTTACCATAACAAGCTTTTTTTATTTTATCAAAAAACCTTCTGGAATCTTATGGAAAATCTCTTTTGCAATTTCTTTAGTAATGTTTCTATTAGCTTGGTTTTATGACACTTAAAAAAGATATGAAAATGCTTTCGGAGATTAAAAAACAACCTCTGAAACAGCAGTATTAGTAACTTAGTGATTTTAGATCTTTTAGCAGTGGGGTAAAATTAAAAAAGTTAAGGATCGAAGATATACTTATGAACCTAGCAAACTTCAATTAAGATTATAAGTGGTTAAATAATAATAAACACTATATGCTGTTTTCTATGGTAGAAGTGCAATTAATAGGATTATATTTTCACCAAAGAAAGTAAGTGGAACAATAGATGAAAAATACCTGCCAAACCATAATAGATGCCTACTAGATAAAAACATACACAAATGAAAGAACGTACAATGAATGACCGATTTACCATCTGGAGATTTAAAGATGTTGAAAATGCCTATGTTCCTAAAAAGCTATTGAATATGGAACACATGCTTCGGCTACTGATGGGTGTTTCTCTTGCGGATGATATGCCAAGTAATCTTCAGTTTACTGCTGACCCTGATTACCCAAATGATACACTTATGTTAGATAGTTTTGGTAATACTCAAAGTGTTATTCCCATATCAGCAAAACTGAAAGTCTTCCTTGAAACTAAAAATATAGCCAATTTGGAATTTATACCTGTAGCTATGTTAGACCATAAAGGAAAAGTGATGGCACAGTATTTCTTATTACATTCCACGGAGCTTATTGATGCCATAAATAAAGAAAAGACAGAATTGGAAGTTGATGATTTGAATACCGAAATGTATGATACCGTTGAAAACCTAAGCTTGCTAGATGAATGTGTCCCGTCTGCTATTCAAATCTTTAAAGTAAAAGGATTATACGATGTTACATGTATAAGTAAAGCATTAGCTGAAGAGATTGACGATCAAGGATTTACAGGCATTGCTTGGAAAGAGATCGCTACCTATAGTTGTTAGTTACTAATTATTAAAAAACGCATCGGACCTAATTACACACTATGGTTTAAGTGCACCAGAAGAAGATGGTATAAAATGTTTATTTTTAGCACTAAGATTTATTTTAATACTACAAATCAAAAAGATGAAAAAACCAGGTTGCACCTTAATTTTAGGAGTATTCGTTCTAATTGTAGTTGGAGTTCTATGTATCGCCACAATTATATAACGATTGAAATCTGACCTTGAAAACAGTAGGACTTGAAAAGCAACAAAAGAAATAATAAATCACCTAAAAAATGAGTATGAATCGATTCCTATTAAAATAGAAATTGATATAATCTTTAGGCTATGGCATATTTTTTAAAAAAATAGTACTGTTCCAATTATGAAACAACTATTCAAGAAAACCATCTGGCTCCTACTCTATTTAGCATTCAATAGTATGCTATTCTTTATTGAACTCTTTTTTTTATTTAAAAAGAATAATTCCAATTATAGTAATCCGAGTGGGTCTAACTCTGTGGATGATTTCTTAGCACTTTCTAGCGCCTCTTTTAATTTCCTAGGAGAATTGGCAATAGTTGGATTTTCTTTTCTGGCTATAGGTATCACACTCATCGCCTTTCTACTCTTTATTCCGCTATAAATCTATTTTATCAAACCAAAATATAGCGACAACAACCATAAATTCTTGTATAGTTTATTAGCCTCTTTCGCTATGGTATTGCTACTGAAATTACTTATGTATGTTTGGATGATTATTGATCTAAACTATTCACAATAGCATTAATGAAATAACGTTACCACAGACTCAAATGCAAGTAAAACTACTATATTTGGGTACGTATCTATATAACGCATAAAATAAGTACCACAACCTTTAATAGAGCAGCTTTTTGTGTTCTACATAAAAGACAGCTTAAGAGTACCTTTTAAAAGTAATAGAGCTCTTGTTCATAACTTTGAAACGTACTTAAATACACAGTTCACATGAATAAAAAAATAGGCTTGAAAGCAGCTATTTCTATTGGAATTGGAGGAATGGTAGGAGGTGGAATTTTTGCCGTACTCGGCCTTGCAGTCTCCCTCGCTAAAGGAGGCACACCAATAGCATTTTTATTTGCAGGTATATTAGCTTTGCTGACATCGTACAGTTATGTTAAACTATCAAAAAAGTATCCTGATAGAGGTGGCACGGTTAAATTTATCAACCAAGGTTTCGGAAAAACAATCTTTAGCGGCGGTATTAATAACCTGTTATGGATCAGCTATATTATTATGCTTTCACTCTACGCTTCTGCATTTGGATCTTATGCGCCAAATTTATTGGAATTAACGCATAGCAAAACAATGGATTCCCATATTTATGCAAGTGCAATAATCATTGTAGCGACAGCCATTAATTACTATAGTATCGCGGTCGTAGGCAAAATAGAGTCTTATGCGGTGATCATCAAATTAGTAATCCTAATTTCCTTTATTTTTATTGGTGCGTACGGTTTAATTGGCAACCCAAATATTGCGCAATTAGCAATTACCCAATGGGAGGCCCCCATTAAATTATTTGCTGGCGGAATGGTCATTTTTGTAGCTTATGAAGGCTTTGAACTTATTGCAAATGCCGCTCCTGATATAATTAATCCTGAAAAAAATATACCCAAAGCCTATTACTATTCCGTAATCTTCGTGATTGTCTTGTATATCATTATAGCTTTTGTAACTATAGGCTCGCTGCCATTTTCAAAAATTGCAACAGCGCAAGATTATGTTTTGGCAGAAGCCGCTAAACCCATGATGGGGAACATTGGCTTTTCTATCATTACAGTGGCTGCATTAATTTCAACATTTTCTGCGATCAATGCATCACTTTACGGAGGAAGCAAGGTCAATTATGAAATAGCAGAGGATGATGAATTACCACATCACTTTTTAGCAAAGCTTTGGAACCAACCCATTGGTTTAATGATTACCGCGGTTGCCACTTTAATTCTAGTAAATGTTCTTCAACTAGAAAGTATCTCTACTGCTGGTAGCGTTGGCTTTTTACTCATTTTCGGGGTAGTTAATCTTGTCGGATATCGATTATCTAAAGAAACAGCCGGTACTAAGTTTATTCCATTGGTAGGGTTTGTTTTATGTATGGTGGCAACCATCATTTTAATACACCAACAATATACCTCAAATACTATGGGAGTGATTATTTCCATAGCCCTAATTTTGTTTTGTTTTGTTATGGAATGGATTTATAAAAAATCAGAAATGAAATAGGTCAGCTACTATTTAACTTATGTAATAAGATTCTACATAACCAGAAAAAATAAGAAACCAATGCTGTAACAATTTATAGAAACACACGACTAACATTTAAAATTACCATCAGATGAAAAAAACAGCTAAGAGAAAAGCATTAATTCTTATACCTATTGCCATGTTTATTATTGCTGCTTCTCAAATATTCTCACAATTTGTGGCCTTAACCGATATCACTAAAGGTTTAAGTATAGGTATTGGTATAGGACTATTATTAACGGCACTAATCTTTAGAAATTTTAAGGCTGCCTAACCATACTGTTACAAAAAATTAGCTTTCAAAAAACGTTTGTCATAATCTATAAAACTACCTAGGTTTTTATAGGGTGACTTCCATTATACATTTTTAAATTGTTAGCCTTACGGAAGCGCTGAAAATTATAGCGAACACAGAAAACCAAAGCTATCTATATTTTATGACTCCTCATAGTTACTTAAAATGAGGAATGAATAGTCCATTCCTTTTTTATTCACTAAATTAGGTGATTAAGCACACTGAAAACCACAAACGAGTCCTGCTGTGTACCAATGATATTCATCAAAATAACAACTCAATGAACACTAAAAATAAAACAACAATATTTACTTTTTTAGCTCTAAGTATATTCCTAATACTAACTAGTTGTTTAGATACGAATAAAAAAACAACTACTGTAACGGTAGACAGTATAAGCGAAAAAGAAGTTCAAAAAACCGTTTATGCAAGTGACGTTATTCCGTTTTTTGACCATTGGAAATTAATTTTAGGTGATGGTTCTAATGCAGGGTTTGCTACTAATTTTGAAAACAAAAATTTCTTTTATACTACCAATGATGGTGAGAGCAATTGGGTAGTTTACAAAGCACCAAATGCAGGCGATACACATGGAACTTCAAACAATACAAGAACCGAATTGGCTCAAGCAAAAAAATGGTATCCAAAAACTGCAAATGATAAACTGACAGCAACGCTTAAAGTCATGAACGTTTCTGCCACTGGTGACGCGAGAGTTGCAGCTTCTCATGCGGTAGTGGTGGGTCAAATTCATAGCGCTGATGGCCATGAGAATGAACCTCTAAAAATATTTTACAAGAAATTCCCTGGACATACCAAAGGTTCTGTTTTTTGGCATTATGAAATCAATACTGCCGGAGATGACAATTCTGGAAGATGGGATTACTCTACCGCCGTTTGGGGTAATGATTTTTCTGTACTGGGTCCCGAAGAAAACACCTATCCTGAAGAACCAAAAGGAGGAATTGCTTTAGGAGAAGAATTTAGCTATGAGATAGAAGTTAAGGATGGTATTATGAACTTAAAATTTACAAGTGAAGGACATGAGACTAAAACATATTCCAAAAACTTAATCGAATCAGAATACACAACAACAGCAGCCATTCCTGAGCAAACTCAAAAATTGTTTGTGCCAATTGGTCAAGACGGAGTGGAGCGTAAAAATGGATATACCGGGGAAGGGTTATTTTTTAAACTAGGAACTTACAATCAAACGAATGGAAAATCTCCTGACGTTAATAAAAATTGGTGTTCTGGTGCTGAAACTCATGGTGGTGATATTCAAAAACAATATGAAGATGGAAATTATGCGGAAGTTTGGTTTAAAACGGCAGAGATCTCTGTAAGTGATCAAGCTGTATCTAATGAAGGTTATTTTGCTAAAAATGATTAATTTACATGGGTAAGTAGTATATAAGTTTCTATATAATCTTAGAAATTAATGCTTTATTAAAGCTAGATTTAGAAACAACCTCTCCTCTACTTCTAGCAATGGCCTCTTTTTATTTCTATAGAAATAGCCTACCTTATTTTAGATAAAGCGCACCTCTGTAAATAGCAAAAGTTCTGATCACTCCAATATGGAAGCGCTACCCCATGGTCTAAGCGCAAAAAAAAATATCTCCGTAAGATATTACAAACTAAACTATAAAAATCTTATGATCTGATTTGAAATAGGAACTATTTGCTTTTAAAATAAAGAAAGTGCAACCCATAGCACTCCACACGTAACTAACAATATTTATTCCCGCTTTGTTC
Organism: Cellulophaga sp. HaHa_2_95; assembly: GCF_019278565.1. The sequence goes on from NZ_CP058988.1 coordinate 3,162,021, forward strand.
TTATTTTTAAAGCCTTGCGCTTCACTTCCAAGCTATTTGGATATTATTTTTTAAATTAGTACCACAATCACTAAAGTATTGTGCTTAACACCTTTCTTTTACTCAGAATACTCTATGAAAATCATCTTTTATACATTTCTATTTAGTTTGTTTCAATTGAATTGTATTGCTCAGAAAAATAAAAACAACACACATAAAAGTAAGGCATCACAAAAGATTGAGTGTACTGATAATGATTGTAGCGGAACATACGCAGGGCCTGAATTTATAGACCAACAAGACATTGCACATCAATTTTCTAATGCAATGAGTGCCGCCGTAGGTGATCAATTAAAGGAACTTTATTCCAAAAAAAAATATAAAAAAGTATCCTTTTCTGCTATTCAAATGTCTACCAAAGGAATGGGCAGTGGTCAAGTAGTTTACGCACTTTTCATTCCTTTTATCAGTGTAAATTCTAAATGTGAAGCCTATACTTCTTTTGATCACGTTGGAGGTTGGAACCATAAGCCCTCCTTAAACACGAGAAAAAAAGAGCTTGAACATGTTACAATGAAAGGGCATCATCTGGAAATTAGCTCTATTCAAAAAACACCCGAAGGGCTACAAGAATATTGGATTCAGTGGAAAAATAAAAAAACCCAATCAGATTGCAACTAAATATAAACTTTAATTAGAATTCCAATAAAAATTGAATACCAAGTCACAATAGGTCTTAAAATTTAGAAGCTATCCACAACAAAGCTCGCAAACACGCTAAGGTATTTTGAAAATACGAAAACTATAAGAAATGAATATAAAAAAGGCCTACAACCATTGGGCAGAAGATGATGATATAAACTCAAATAAAACAATAGACCTGAATAAAAAAGCAAACATGGAAACCCCTCGTAAATTTAATATTTCAAAGGTGATAGAACTAGGTTACGGTACTGGAAAAAACACAGCATTCTAATTAGAAAAAGCCGATGAAATAATTGCCCTAGATTTTTCAGAAAACAGGTTGGAGAAAGCCAAAGAAAAAATTAAAGATAAACGTGTTACTTTTAAAAGAGAGATATAACCACCTCTAGGAATATTAAAAATGATTTTTTTCAGATATGGGTACCTGTAGTTTAATTCATGAACATATTAAAGATTTAAATCTTGTTTTCAAACAGGTAAGTGAAACCTTAAAAAATGATGGGATTTTCTTTGTGAGCAAATTACATCCTTTCAAACAATATTCTGGTAGTAAAGCTAGCTATGAAACTGAAGAAGGTACACAAGATTTAGCAACACATGTGCACCATATTTCAAAATATATAACGGTGGCAGAAGGAAACGGATTAAAACTCATGGAATTAAAAAAATGGTTTGATGAAGATAATAAGAGTGAAATTCCAAGATTAACTGGGTTTGTATTTCAAAATTAAACTTTAAAACACGTAAAATAAAAAAATAAATGTTCAGACATCAAGGCAAAAGCAGAACTCTAAAACACAATCTGCGAATTGCTACAGTGCTCTCTTTTGTAGCGGGAATTGTAAATATTACAGGCTTTTTATCCTTTCAACAATTGACAACAAATGTCACGGGGCATTTTGCGCTATTTGTTAATGACGTTGCTAATTTTGAATTTTGGAAAGGCACTATTTATTTTATTTATATTTTTTCATTTCTGATAGGTTCATTTTTATCTAGCTTTCTGATTGAAAAATATAGAAATAACAAAAAACTCAACGTGTTCTTAGTCCCTACGCTAATGGAAGCACTAGTGCTATTTGGCATGGGGTTTTTCAGTACTTCCATTCAAGTGGAATATCCGAATGTAATTGTGTGTTTGCTCCTATTTGCTATGGGAGTTCAAAACTCTTTTGTTACCAAAATATCAAATGCGGTAGTAAGAACAACACATCTAACGGGGCTATTTACCGATTTAGGTATTGATCTATCCCAGTTATTTTTTCCAAAAGTATACCTCAAACGCGAAAAACTAAAGTCGAATATTAAACTTCGAATTTATATTATATTATTCTTTTTTACGGGTGGTATTGTTGGCGGACTTTTATATTCTACGTTTAATTTAGAACTGAAGACACTCGTATTTGCCGCTATTATTCTAATGATGAGTTTGTTTTACGATGATTTAAGATACCACCTCATAAAAACTAAAAGAAGGTATTCTCAGAGAAAAATTAGACAGTAGAATGATTTTAAATGAAAAACCCTTTGGACATTGCAGGTTGTAATACTTATTCCGATAATATCTGACAAAAATTTTCCATTACAACAAAGCCAATATCCAAAAATTAAAATGATATTTATAAGTACTTAACTAATTTTAGGTTTACGCTATGCTTAAATATTTTATACTTCTATGTACCCTCAGCACTTGCTTGACTTCTAAAAAGAATTCCCTAAGCAAGGTACCCACAAACGCATCAGAAGTGATTACCATAGCTGTAGGAGGAGATTGGGATGACCAGTGGGGACCAAATGGTGCTACGACCCTAAGTCTTACGAAAGGGGCCTCTCATGACTTAATTCTTATGCTCGGAGATTTATCTTATGATGGTATTGATCATAATTACGAGTACAATAGGAACAATGCCAGAAAATGGGCCTCTAAGGCTAATAAAATAGCGGGTACTACGCCTATGTTATTTGTTGCTGGGGATCATGATAGCAAAAATCAGGATGGAGATATCATGACCTATGCAAAAACCCTTAATCTTCCAAACGGTAGAAAATCTGTAGGCATACCTACAGGAACAGTATCAAAACATGCGTATAAAGGTAAATACCCTTATTTATGGTATACAGATATTATAAAGGGAGCTGCAAAAGTTAGAGTAGTTGCCACCTCGGTAGCATTTCAAGAGAGTGCAACAGAAACACTAGAAGATCAAAAATACCTAAAAGGTAAATATGCCGTAGGAAGTGAGAATTATGAATGGGTAAAGGCAGTATATGCTGATGCAGAACAAAAAGGATTCTGGATTATCCATATCAATCATCTACCCTGGATAGATATGGGAAAAAATCAATCTTTTATAGATAGCCAAGGAATGATAGATTTAGCTTCGACCTATAATGTGAATGTTTTACTTACTGCCAGTTCTCATAATGTTTGGCGTACGAAACCCTTAAAAATAAATGATACCAATTGTAGTTCTATAGCTTTGAGCACGTCACCAAATGGAGCAAACCCTAATTGTGTAGGCAGTGAAGATAACCAGCATTACAAAAAAACAGATGGCTTAATTCAGGCACATGTAGGTGTTGCGGGAAAAACAAAGGGTCTAGATCTTAAAAAATATCCAGATGCCTGTAACCCTAATGCGGATGGAGAAGTGCTACACTATTTGGCTGATGGCACCTGCACTACAGATGCCATTACAGGAATAGTCTCTTTGAAAATTAGTGCAAATTCTATTCAAGGCGATTTTTTAAAGATTGATGGCAGCCTCTTTGATCCTTATTCTTTTACAATCGAAAAAAACTAACATCATCCTAGATACCATACGTATTTGATGAAAACAAATAAAGAAATCAATATGAAAAATAATAAAGCTTTGTTGATTATAGACATGCAGAAAGGGTCGTTTACGGAAGAGACACCAAGGTATGATACTCCAGGGGTAATAAAACGAATTAATACGTTGGCATCAGTATTTAGAGAATTGCACTATCCTGTTATATGTATACAACATGATGGCACAGGAACTGGAGAATTCGAAAAAAATAGTCCTCAATGGGAGAATCTAGATGAACTAGAAATAAATAAGGCTGACCTTAAAATTGATAAATATGTCAATAATGTTTTCTATGCTTCTACACTTCAAACCCAACTAAAAGAATTAGAAGTGACAGAATTATTTATTACAGGTTGTGCCACAGATTTTTGTGTAGAAGCTACCGTACAAGCTGCATTAACCAAAGATTATAATATTACCATTGTAGGTGATGCACACACAACAGGAGAACGTCCACATCTAAAAGCAGTGCAAATTATCGAACATTACAATTGGGTATGGCAACATATGATTCCTACAAAAGGCCGGATAAAGGTAGAACCAACTTCTCTAATTAAAGCAACTTTGATACAAAAGTAAAACACCTTATTGTCAGTAAAATAGCTCCATGAAGCTTCAAGATTCATGAATTGTTCTTAAGCTATAGAAAACTTACATAAAGTGACACTTAACAATACCCTATTTTTTAAATTTTCTTACAAATTTACAGCGCATTTACACCGTTAAATTTGATGCTAGATTAGCGTATTTTCTATTTTCTCTGATTATAGAGACCTGAGTATTACACTCTTTAAATAAAATAACTTTTAATCGATAAAAACGGTGTTTCATCGATTAAATAAGAAATATACAGAAAATACTCACGAGTATTGCAATTGTTTAATTTCTCACAGAATTTTGCTTTCCATATAAAATTCGTAAGAAATTACTTAAAATATTACCAACTCACTATTTCAATGACAAAAATTGCTAATTGTAATCGTTCTACTACCCTACAAGACCTATGTGTTTGTAGTATTAGAACTAAGTACTCCATAAAAAGATAAGTAATATGGCACAAATTATTGCTTACCTCTTAAAGTTACTCATCCTTTTTTTTATTTAAAAAGTACACCTTGTAACACGATTGAAAATTACAACTTAGCACCTTAAATTCGACTAATTACATTTTTAAATACTGAATAACCTATTACTAACACATCCATTATGTAAAAAATTTGAGTACAACATATAACAAAAGATCAACCACCCTTCAACCCACCTCACTTAATGAATTTTTTTAAAAAAATGGATAAAGTTCTGGCCGCATTTGGTAATGTGCGCGCTTTGGAACGTAAACATGTAGACACTTTTACTGAAAATAAAATACAAAACATACCTGGTCACAAAATTGCAGAATCTACCGAAGGACAAGTATGGGCTAGCTTTCAAAATTTAGCAGGATACTATTTTTTGAATACAACGATACTCTCTCACTCGAATATCAAAACAGCAAAAGGCTCTCAACTAGTATTTTGTGATGGTAAGTCGTACTTTGTAATTACTTCTGACACGGAAGAGATTCGCTCCGACTTTTCTAACATTTCAAAATGTTGGATTACTAAAATAAATTATGTCTTGAATAAGGAGCAACTTAAAAATATCAAAAGAAATAATATTAAAAATATAAAATTAATCTACAGGAAGAAAACCTTAGTTTTTTTCGGAAATCTTCACCTCAAAGATTTATCGGTATTGACCCCACGTCTAATTCAATAAAACCTACCTATGACTAGAGAAGAGCAATTAGTATTTTGTAAAAAATGTACTAACCGAACCCTTGATATGCAGCAAGGGATGCTTTGTAACCTTACCGGCTTAAAGGCCGATTTTGCCCCCACATGCTCAAACTACACCCTAGATACTAGTATTGAAGAGCGCTTAAATGACGACAAGCATTTACAGCGTGAGGACATGATAACATTAGTTTCGGATGAAAATCTAGCGAAAATAAAAGCGGAGCAAAATTTACCAGCAGCTATTTTTGGCGGATTTTGTGCGGGAATAATAGGAGCTTTAATATGGGCTGTGATCACTACTGCTACTGGATACCAAATTGGATTCATGGCAATAGGTATTGGTGCTCTGGTAGGACTTGCCACAGGATATTTTGGCAAAGGAATTGATTTGATATTTGGATTATTAGGTGGAGTAATAGCTTTACTAAGTTGTGTTCTAGGGAATTTCTTTAGCATCATAGGAGCCATAGCAACTTATGAAGAATTAGGGTATCTAGAAACGTTCGTACTTTTTGACTATACGCAAGCAATTCCTATTATGTCTGAAACTTTTAGTCCCATAGATATTTTGTTTTATGCGATAGCCACTTTTGAGGGTTATAAGTATGCATTTAGAAAACTTACGGAAAAAGAACTTTCTCAGCTCAACAAATAACCCAATCCCGTGAGAAATTAACGCAAAACCTATTGTGTTAACATCTCTAGTTATTAAGCTAGTCTGCTTTTTTATTAGGCTCTAAATTAGAGTATTAATAAAAAAAAAGCTTATGAAATTTAATATAGAAGGAAAAACAGCATTGATTACAGGTGCAGATTCAGGAATAGGAAAATCTACCGCTGGCTTTTTAGTCGATGAAGGAGTGACCATCATTCTGTCTGATAGAGATCAAGAGGCATTAGATGCCACTATCAAAGAACTAAAAGAAACTCGAAAAGACGCCAAAATTTTCGGAATTACCGCAGATATCACTAATAATGAAGAAGTTAAAGCCTTAGCTAATAAAATTAAAGATGATTTTGGAGGTGCGCACATTGTAGTCAATGCAGCAGGAGCAAGAGGTGCTGCAGGAGATTTCTTAAGTCTTTCTGATGATGATTGGATGCAAACCATAGAAGTAGATTTGATGGGTGCTGTGCGTATTGCTAGAGCCTTCATCCCACAAATGCAAGCACTTGATTGGGGTAGAATGATTATGATATCATCAGAAAATGCATACCAACCTTATGAAGAAGAGAGTCCGTACAATGCATGTAAAGCAGGAATCATAAATTTATCTAAGTGTTTATCACGTTCGTATTCTAAAGAAAATATCTTATTTAATTGTGTATCTCCCGCATATGTAAAAACGCCAATGACAGACGCTATGATGGAGGACTTGGCCGAGGAACGCAACTGTTCTATAGAAGAAGCGGTAGAATGGTTCGTAAAGAACAAAAGACCGCACATTGCAATGGAGCGCAGAGGAAAACCTGAAGAAGTAGGCTCTACAATCGCATTCTTATGTTCTGACCATGCTAGCTACATCAACGGAGCTAATATACGTGTGGATGGCGGAGCAGTAGAGTCTGCTTTCTAAGCTAAAACTTGTTTTAAAAGAAGCGCCAATTTCTTGGGAGCTTCTAGGGGTATCAAATGACCGATACCTTTCATAGGAAGAGGTGTTGCATCATTAAGATAAGGTAACACCTCTTTTTGTATGGCTTCGTCTGTAATCACGGGATCATCTTCAGAAAAGATAACGCTTACGGGAGTTGTTAATTTTGTGACTTGTGTAGCAATAGAATTATTCATTCCTGTCTTTAACCACCATTGCCAAGAAACTTCTGCTATTCTCAATTGCGAATTTACCGCATACTCAAATCGTTCTTTATTCAAAGATTTTACAGTCCCATTTTTTACCGTTTGTATCGCTTCTTCCCTATCAGGGTGCTTAAGCATGCGCTCTTTTTCATCAGCAGACATGTCTTCTGTTGTTGGAGGCGAAGGTGCAATTAATACAATTTTACTAGGAGGATTAGCTACATTTTGCAAGGCCGCATTTAAAGCTAATTTACCGCCCATAGAATGCCCTACTAGAATATATTCTTTGAGATCTAGTGCTGCAATTTCATCATTAATATATTTTGAAAAGCTTGAGATTGATGGCGTTTCTGAAACAGAAGTGCCCCCAAAACCTGGAAGATTTAAAGGGTAGCATTGAACTTCTTCTTCTAAGTGTTTACATACCCATTGCCAACTCCCGGCATCACCACCAAAATAATGAAGAAACACCATTGCTTTTTTAGACGTTGTAAAGGCTTTAGGCTTCTCCATAGTTTATATTTTACTTTTTCTTTTTAAACAGTTTTTTGAAAATTTGAACAAATAGTACGGTTATGACTCCAAACACAAGACCTACTATAAATTCTTTTACCATACCCGGAACCATGTTGAAATGATCATGAAGCCAATGTATGTTATGGACAAAAATTCCACCGGCCACTAATAAAAGTGCAATAGTACCTACTACCGCTAGTGTTTTAATCACCCATGGCAAAGCATTTACTAAAAGGTGACCTACTTTATCTGAAAAACTATCCTCTTGTTCATTCAAATTGATTAATCTTAATCCAAATTCATCCATTCGAACAATTAAAGCCACAATCCCATAAACACCTACTGTTGCTAAGATAGCTATGAAGGTCACGACCATGATTTGGATAGAAATTTCCTTTTCAGTCACTGTTCCTAACGCAATGATTACAATTTCCACGGAAAGAATAAAATCGGTTACAATCGCTGCTTTTACACGATCTTTCTCCAATGCAAGAATCTCTTCATTTGTCATGTCAATATCTAAATCTTTCTTTTCATGATGCTTTAATACCCCTAAAAATTCTAGTATTTTTTCTGCCCCTTCATAGGCCAGATAAATACCTCCTAAAACTAAAATTATGGTAATTGCTGCTGGTAGAAATGCACTTAGTAGAAAAGCGAAAGGCAGGATAATTAATTTATTCAAAAATGAACCTTTAGTGATTGCCCAAAGTACCGGTATTTCTCTATCGGACATGAAACCAGATGCTTTTTCTGCATTCACGGCTAAATCATCTCCTAAAATACCAGCTGTTTTTTTTGTTGCGATTTTACTCATTACAGCAACATCGTCCATTAAGGCAGCGATATCGTCTAAAAGTGCAAAAAATCCTGACGCCATAGTTCTTGTGTATAAAATTTAGGTTGCAAATTAACCTTTTTCCTTTATTCCACTAAACCAATTGTAAATAATTAGCCCAATTGCGATAATTAAAAGTATATGAATTATGCCCCCTAAAATTTTAAATACCAAGAATCCCAGTACCCAACCTATTAAAAGTAAACCTATCAATCCCCAAAGAATCTTATTCATAAGCTGCTATTTATTTCAGAACGGAAAATTGAAGTCGCTCTTCTTCCGATTTTCCTATATTTGTTTTAATGGTATCTAAACATTGATAGAGTACCGTTTTTAATTGGTTAAAAGAGCTAGGTTTTTGCAGATAGCTATTAGCCCCCATTTCTTGTAACTTTTCTACTTCCCAATCATTGAAGGACGTAGAATAAATTATAACATCAATGCCGTTAAATTTTTCTTCTGCTTTGATGTCTGCAAGACATTCAAAACCATCCATCATAGGCATTTTCAAATCCAAAAAAATTGCTTTCGGTAAGGGTTCTTCCGAAAATAGGTCTGCCATTAAATCAACTCCATTTTGAAATGTTGTCAAATCAATTTTGATCGGTAATTCTTTTAAAGCATCTGAAAAAAACAGGCGATCGTCTTGATCATCATCGGCTAAATAAACTCTCATAGCAAGTAATAACGTTGCGGCTATTCCATAATGAAACAGCCTATTTTCAAAATTTAAAAATAGGCTGTGAGTTTGTATTAAAGTAACTTAAAAAAACTAGAAATTAACTCATATGCATTTTCAGAAGAAATCAAATAAAGCCACTACCCCATTATATGAAATAACGCAAGCAAAGAATAAAGCCGCAAACAGTCCAACATTTAAGCCAAGTCCTGCTTTGTACGCTTTCATTAAGCCCTTATTATTCACTAACAATATAATTCCAAGAATGACTAAGGGAAGTACAAAAACATTAAATACCTGCGACAAAATTTGCATTTGTATTGGATTTGCACCAAAAATGGGAACAATCAAGGCAAAGCAAGAAGCTACTCCTGTTATAATTTTAAATTGTTTTGAGGATGTATCTAATTCCCCAGATTGGTAATCGGCAAGTAATATTGGTGCAATCAACAAACATGGAAATATGGATGAAAGACCCGCACTTAAAGTTCCAAAAAAGAACAGCGTTAGTGCAAATTTACCAGCTACCGGTTCTAGGGTATTTACCATATCTAAAACCTCTGTTACAGGTTCTCCCTGGTGAAACAAGGCTCCACAAGCTACTGCCATGACCGATGCACTTATCACAAACACTAGAATAGCTGCGATAATAGCATCTTTTTTTTGTTGTGATCTATTGTTAATATTCCAACCTTTACCTTTCACAAATAAAGGTCTTGATAAGAATGTTGCTGCCGCCATGGTGGTTCCTACAAACGCAGCTACCATCATTTTGCCACCTTCTACCTGGGGAATACTCGGAATTAATCCTTGTGCCACTTCTACGGGTAACGGGTATACCATAAACAGGGAAATTATAAAAGATAACCCCATGATGGTTACGAAAATAACTAAGATTTTTTCAAAAAAGGTATACTTCCCTACTAAGAGAAGGCTATACATAATAGCAATTACCACTAATGCCACTATAAGTACTACTTCATACCTACTTCCTGATAAATTAGGAAAATAGATGACTATAATTTCATAAATTATATTGGAAGAAATACCTAAAATACCCATCAAAGAATTCCATTGTCCTAAAGAAATCCCTACTATAATTAGTATGGCAATGAGTTTTCCATATTTTAAATGTTTCTTAAAAGCAAACAATGCGGTTTCGCCTGTCACTAAAGCAAAATTACCATAGGCATACATTAAGATTCCAGAAAAAACGCAACTTAAAAGCAACACCCAAAGTAATTGCATACCATAGGTGCTCCCGGCCACAATCATAGAAGTAACACTTCCGGTACCGATGGTATATCCAATAGCAAATATTCCTGGGCCAAAAGCCAAAACCAAGGCTAGAATCTTTTTCAAAAGTGATGGTTTATTCGTCAATTGGTCCATAGAGAATTGTTTTTAAGCGAGATTTTATTAAATAAATACGGTTGAATTACTAAAAAATACCTAAATTGGTTACCCAGATTGGTTCACCAAAAATAGGAATATTATTGACACTTTCAAGTTTTTAATCATGAATTACCATTATAATCTTAAAATTATACCTAAAATTATATGAATAATTTATCTCGTGAAGCGTTTTTAAAGTTATCTGCAATGGGACTTGCTGCAATACCCTTAGTAGGTATGAAAGCATTGGAAGATGTAAATGTGCCCGCGCTTAATCAAGTGCCCAGGGTTCATTTATTCTCCAAGCATTTGCAGTTTTTAGATTATAATAAAATGTCGAGAGCTGCTGCCGAATTAGGTTTTGATGGCCTTGATGTGACCGTACGAAAAGGTGGACATGTAACCCCTGAAAATGTGGCTAAAGATCTGCCGAAAATAGTCCAGGCCATGCAATCTTATGGACTTACGGCCGAATTGATAACCACAAATATCACCACTGCGACAGCTCCAGAGACTGAAAATATTTTGTACACGGCTAGCCAGCTAGGATTTAAAAATTATAGAATGGGCTGGTTAGAATACTCAGAAGCTCTATCTATACCAGAAAGTATTGAAAAATTTAAAGTCCAATTCGCGGCCTTAGAATTTTTAAATAAAAAACTGAACATCACGGGGTCCTATCAAAACCATGCAGGGCAACATGTAGGCGCGCCAGTATGGGATATTCATCAAATTATAAAAGACAGGGATCCTAATTATATCGCTACACAATATGATATTAGACATGCCGTAGTAGAAGGAGGCACTAGCTGGACTCTAGGTTTACGTTTGATACAATCTCACATAAAATGTATTGTGATTAAAGATTTTAAATGGGGACAAGAACATGGAGTTTGGAAACCTATAAATGTACCCCTAGGAGAAGGCATGGTAGACTTTAATGCCTATTTTAAATTACTCAAAAAATACCATCTTGATAACATCCCAATGTCATTACATTGCGAATATAATTTAGGGGGTGCAGAACATGGTGACAAAGAAATATCAATTTCTGAAGAAGCGGTATTAAAACGCATCAAAAAAGATCTTAATTTTCTTAAAAATGCTTGGCAACACTCCTAAAAATTCCTGTAATGGCAAAACTATCTGACGAAACAAGAGAAAAATTAACCACTGTGAGCACAGCAACTGTGGCCACTATTTTATTTAAAAGAGGGTTAAAAAACCAATACATTCAGGGCGTGGTTCCTTTACAGAAAGGCAAACCTAATATGGTGGGAGCAGCCTATACTTTGCGCTACATTCCTGCTAGAGAAGACTTAAATCCGATTACCGTATTTCAAGACCCAAAGCATCCACAACGTGTTGCTGTGGAAGAATGTACTCCGGGAAGCATCTTGGTTATTGATAGCCGTAAAGATGCGCGTGCGGCCTCTGCAGGTTCTATTTTAGCGACACGTTTAATGGTTCGTGGAGTGGCGGGTATTGTTACCGATGGTGGATTTCGTGATTCTGCTGAAATTGCCGCTTTAGCAATGCCTTCTTACCACCGTACGCCCTCTGCGCCTACTAATTTAACCTTACATCAAGCTATTGCCATTAATGACCCTATTGCCTGTGGAGATGTAGCTGTTTTCCCTGGTGATATTCTATTAGGAGATAATGACGGCGTCATGGTAATTCCTGAAGCTATAGTTGATGCTGTGGCCGAAGAAGCTATTCAAATGACGCTATTTGAAAATTTCGTTTTAGCAAAAGTTCAAGCAGGCCAACAAATAATTGGATTATATCCGCTTACTAATGAAACCATTCGGGCGGAATTTGAAGCTTGGAAAAAAGCCTAACGTTTTGTACCATACGCTAAATCTCCTGCATCACCTAAACCTGGAATAATATATCCTTTAGAGTTCAGTTTTCCATCTACCGCTGCAATCCATAATTGCGTAGTTTCTGGAAAAACGGAATCTACATAGGAGATTCCTTCCTCTGATCCGATCACCGAAACAATATGAATTTCTTTAGGAGTACCATACCCTTCTAATCCTTTTAAAACATTTTCTAATGTTCTTCCAGTAGCTAACATTGGATCTACAAGCAACAAGGTTTTACCCTCTAAATCTGGAGCAGCAAAATAATTAACAATAACTTCAAAATCATCAGAATTTCCTTCATGATGTCTATAGGCCGAGATGAAGCCATTTTCAGCATCATCAAAATAGTTTAAAATTCCTTGATGAAACGGCAAACCAGCTCTGAGAATAGAACAAATAACAATATCTGAAGTCACTAAGGGTATTACTTTTTCTCCTAACGGCGTTACGGTTGTTTGAGGAGTATAGTTTAATGTTTTACTTAATTCATAACTAAGCACCTCTCCTACACGTTCAATATTTTTACGAAAACGCATACTGTCTTTTTGTATGGTCACATCGCGCAGTTCAGCAATAAATTTATTTAAAATTGAATTTTTAGTTTCAAAATTATGAAGTATCATAAAGCGTAAATTTCTCTAAAATTACACTATTTAGTAAGAGTTTAAAAACTCTAATTAGTTCCTTTTTCTTTTTTCTGGATTCTTATCTATTTTATACACAACTAAAAATCCAAAAACAGCAATTAATAGCCACATTAAATCTACAGTATACGAGGAAGAATCTCCATTATTAATACTCATAAACAACCAATTCCCTGTAACTACTCCATTACAAACAGGAACCAGCAAGCCAAAAATGCTACCTAATAATAAGGACATTTTACTGGTAAACGCGTTGTCTTTTTTATATATAAACAGCAGTGCTAATAGTAGCCATCCCACCAAGTAAAATGTATAGACAAAAGACTGACTAGCAGGAGCTAATACTTTAACCGCTATAAAGCTCAAGGCTGTAATAGGGAACATACTTAAACAAATTGCCAGATATATTTGAACGACCCGCTCATTGAACCGTCTCTTTTTTTCTGGTATATTTTTTTTATCCCGTGCAACCAACCAAATCATTACTCCAGAAATGATGACAAAGCACGTTACAAAACCTAATAATAGACTCAATAGTTTCAATGCCAAACCTCCGTAATCGCCATAATGAATTCTATACAAAACATTTTTAACAGCTGATACATAGGTTTGCTCCGTAATTGGGTTCTTTTCTGAAACTATTTTTCCCGTATTAGCCTTGTAAATTACTTCTCCAACTCCGTTAAAGCTATCTGAATATGGCAAATGCCCACTGAGTAGCACATGCATATTTTCATCACCAAAATTAAAAATATGACTTTCAAAAATTTCAAAATCGCTCCATTTCTCTTGAGTCTCTACCATATAAGCAGCTACAGAAACATCAGACTGTAATTTTTTATGCGCTGGTTCAAAGCTAGGGTGTGCATAGCCTAGATCTTCATAGAACTTTGCTTGATCACCATCATACATTATTAAAACATTAGGGGCTACCAATAGCAGCTTGATCATGAAAAAAGCCCCCGTAACCGCATAGACAAATTGAAATGGGAGTCCTAACATTCCCAAAGTAGTATGTGCATCTGTCCACATGGTTTTTAGTTTTTCTAAAGGTCTAAAAACATAAAAATTAGCGATGATTTTTTTCCAATGTACTAGCACTCCCGTGATAATGGCAAACAGAAAAAATAAAGCGACAAAACCAGATAGATAATATCCAACAGGATAGGGTATCTGAGCAAAAAAATGTAATCGATATAAAAACTCTCCAAGGGAATACACATCTAAATAAGAATGCTCTTCAAAATTTTCAGTATTTATATAAAAGAACTGCGGCGCTTTTGCCTCCTCTGGTGCTAATGAATCTTTTGATGCAGTAATAGATACAGCTACCTGTTGTTCCCTGTAATATTTTTTTAACTCAATGTCTCTACCATACAAATAGTGTGTTTTAGCAATCGTATCTAAAACAGCATCAACATTAAATTGCATATGATCTGTAGTCTCCACGATATCATTCCGTTCCCAGTTCACTATTTCATCTCTAAAAAAAGAAAAAGAACCTGCAAAAAAAATCACATAAAGAGCAACACTAATAACAATACCGCTAACAGTATGTGTGTGAAAAAGGATATTATAGGTGCGGTTTTTCATTAGAATAGAATTGGATTATAAAGTTTACCCATGTAAATTAAAAAGGAAAACAGGAAGGTGATTAAGAGATAAATTGCCCATATTCTCCAACCACTTTTAGCTAAAAAAGCAACAATCATAAGCACCACCCAAAGTATGAACCCCGTAAAAGTGGCAGTAATTAGTATTGCGGTATGGTCTACGAGGTAGGCTAGTGCTATATGAGAAGAAATGGTCACGAAATACCCTCCGACTATTCCGGCTGTAATCTTAGCAAAACATTGCCAATTAGAGGATAAGTATTTTTTATTTGCTGGCATAGTATTTATAATAGAAAGGTTTCAAAACAAAAACACGGAATGAAAATTAGAAGTGTAATTTTGTACGTGATTAAATGTAAAGGGGCTAATAAAACTATAAAGCTAGCAAGCAGCATTAATGTAATTAGAAAAACAAGAAGTCCACTGCCCCAACCAAATAAATAACTATGTATACAAATAGAAGTAGCTATTAAAATACTAGCAATTATTTTACCGAAACTACGGTGAGTTTCTATCCAGTTTTCAAAACCGAAACCAACATGTTTTACTGCTCTATTTGAAGTGTTGTAAAACATATAGAAAGAAATGAAAACAAGAAATATTGCAATTGAAATCATAAATTAAACCATTAAAACAACCCTGGACGCATGAGCTCATCCAGAGTTGCTTGAGAAAAAATAAACTAACTCACTCAAATAATGCTATTGAATACAATACGTTGCACAGTGCCAAATAAACTCATAAGCATCGCCTCTATAGATTCCTGGCACACGTTCTTCGAAAGTGGTTTCGATGATGTATTTAGTATCCCATGGCTTTTTAAATTGCACATACCCATTTTCATCGGTTTCTAAAGTTTTAGTCCACAAATCGGCCACATATACTTTAAATTCATTTTTTGCTAAAGGCTTATTTTTAAATAAGACTTGTAATTTTACTTCTTCTTTATTCTCGGAAACATCTTTAACTGTTATTCCTGAGCTGTTTAAGATTGCTGTTTCACCTTTCGCTTTTCCTATAACTATTTTTGCGATAGCATTGTAATGTGTTTTAAAAATTCCGAAATCATACTCGGTATAATCAATTACATTAATAGCATCATTATTTAAAACTACGGTATATACTCCCTCTTGCTTTGGTGTAAAATAGCCTACATAATAGTCTTCTTTAGCGCGTACAGACAATTCGCTTTTTATTCCTTGACCGTCTACAATCCAAAGTGTAAAATCTTTTACGTTGGGGAATGCTTCTCCATTTACTTTTTCTACCACACCGTAGGTATATTCTCCAAAGTAGACTCTTACTTCCTGTTTTTTTCCTTTTTCACCTTGCGGATTTGCTTCGATCCACAAATAATGGGCAAAACTTTGTGCGGTAACAAAAAGTAGTATTACTAAAGTTGCAATTGATTTCTTCATAATTTATATCGTGTTAAAATGAATAAGTTACTGTTACTCTTCCGTTAATTCCTGGTTCCGATTGCCAGTATAAATAGGTGCCGTAGTTAGAGCCTGAATATAAATATTCATTCAAAATATTATTCACATTTGCTTGTATTCTGAGCCTGCTATTTTGCCATGAAAGTCCACCATCTAGTCTGAAATAATCAGGTAAATCACTTTGGTTATCTGCTCCCCAGGCCCAAGTAGAACGGTCTATTTGGTATTGGTATCCTAGTGATGCTCCAAAACCTTTTAATTTTGAAGTTTCTGGAAAACTATAATTTAACCATCCGTTGGTCATATGTTTTGCATGCCCTGCTACTCTTGTTCCCACATTATCTGGATCGGTATCTTCTGTGATTTCAACATTGGTATTGGCATAATTTAAAATGATGTTCAATTCCGGAGTAATTTCCCCTTGCAAATCAAATTCGACACCCTTTGATTGTATTTCCCCTAACTGAATAGAAAAATTTACGTTATCAGGATCCGTTACCAATACATTCTCTTTTGTAATTTGATATACTCCTAAAGAGGTTTTTAAACGTCCGTCAAAGAAAGTTTTCTTCATACCTGCTTCAATATCATTAGCCTCCTCAGGATCAAAATAATCTCCTGCGGCACTAATTCCTGTCTGCCCTTGAAAAGATTGGTCATACAAAGCATAGGCTTTTAATGTTGGTAATACATCTACACTTAATCCTACTCTAGGGGTAAATTTTTCATCGCTCTCGTCTTTTCCAATTGTCTTTAAATTAGTATATCTCCCAGCCAATGTAAGTCTAAGCTTATCCTGAAAAAAGCCTATTTCGTCCTGAAAGTAGAATGCGCTAACGGTAGTACCATAATTGTAAACACCATCTCTAAATTTTAAATCTACTGATCTATCAAAATTTGGTAAAACAGAATTGCCATACCTCGGATTATAAATATTAAAGGGCTCATCTATATCGATAACAGCGAACTGGCTAAAATCTGCCCAATATTCTTTCTGACTAAAATCATATCCTCCTAAAATTTTATGACTCACACTTCCGGTATCAAATTTTCCGTTTACATAGGTCTGAAAATATTTTCCAACAGATAAAGCATCCCAAATACTCATGTAACGAGCAGCGTCTCCGGTATCGGAATCTAAACTCCAAAGCCATATAGAATTTCCAACCTGATCATAGCGCATATAAGCAAATTGTGATGCTACACTCCAGTTCTTAGAGAAATCGTGGTTAAAGTTTGTAAACAAAGAGGTTTCTTGAATGTCGGTTGCTGGATAATTTGAATCTGTAAACTTAAAATCACGATCTAAACTACCATAACCACCATCTACAGGAGCAAAAACGTAAGCAGAACCTAAATAACTTTCTGCGTCTTGTATACTTAACTGTGTTGTTAAGGATGTTTTATCAGAAACATTGTAGGTTATGGACGGGGAGATTCCGAAACGTTCTGCGTCTTCTCCTCCTCTATGAGAATCTGCTGTTTGGTACATTCCATTTAATCGGTAAAGCAACTTCCCGTTTTCTGTAAGTTTCCCTCCAAAATCTGCCGTAGCTCTATAACTATCAAAACTACCTGCTGCTACAGAAACTTCTGCTACGCGATTTATGGTAGGCATTTTAGTAACTACATTATAAAATCCGCCTGGTTCTCCTGCAGACATCATAAATCCTGCTGGCCCTTTCACAAATTCTATACGCTCTACACTACTCATATCTTCAGACAACGGACCCCAAGTATCTTGAATATTCACTCCGTTTCTAAAAGCTGGTAATCGAAATCCGCGCATATTCACTCGGGCGAAATTCCCCCAATGCTCTAACATTGTAACACCACTAACGTTACGTATAAGACCATCCATGATATTGGTTACTTGCTGGTCCTTAAGCAAATCACTACTTACCACTTGGATGTTTTGCGGTAGATTTACAATTTCTGTTTGAAGACGTAAAGATGTAGAAGGAGTTTTTATACTATATTTATTTTGTCTACCATTGACAATAACTTCTTTAAGAGCCTCCTCATGTTCTACTAGCGTTACGGAACCAACTGTTGTGTTTTTGTTGGCTATAACATTGATAGTTTTGGTTATCGTTGAAAATCCGATGGAAGAAACTTCTAAAATATATTCCCCAGCAGGAACTGTTTTTATGACAAACTGACCCTGAGCATTTGTCATTACCCCGTGTGCGGTATTTTGCAAAAGAACCGTTGCATCTGCAATAGGATTATTTTGCGCATTCACTACATTACCCTTTATGGTACTCGTCTGCGCGCTGGAAAAAGATACTATTCCGAAAATCGCAACAAACACATATAAATTTTTAAGCATTATTCCTTGTTATTTTTAATTAGTCTAAATAAGTTTGTGGTTGCAAACTTAAAAAAGGGGCTGCAATTTCAAACGACTAGTTATGATAAAAAAAAGACGCGATTTTAATACCGAAGAATTATGTGATTTGAGGTCTTTTCCAAAATGCATTCTAGAAGAAATAGCCGTAAACACTAATTCGTTTACAAGCGATGCCGTTACCGTGAACCAATACCATCTCTTACCTAAGTATGGAAATGGTACTATAAACAATTATAGCTCTGAAGATATTGATATTACCATAAGTAGGTATCAACTCTGTAAAGACTTAGTTTACAAACCCATCTTACATCACGAGATCTTACAAATTTGTTTTCTCATCACTGGTGAAAAAATTATATACCTCAATGATACCCAGCAAGTTTTTTATGAAAATAGAGAATCCTACATGGCCAACATTGATCATTTTAATGGCTACAGCAGAATTTTAGCCGAGAAACCTTTCAAAGAACTACGGGTGATACTACCAAAAGCTTTTTTAATCAATCATGGGCTAATTAATGATTTTGAATTTAAGAGTCTGACCGATGAAAAATTGATTCTCCCTATCACAGAAGAACTTCTAAATATCCTTTTGAGTATCGAACAAAAAAATCCTATAGAAAAAGCAAATAGATTGTATTTAAGAGCAAAAGTATTTGAGCTTATTGCCCTACAAATAGAGTTGTATAAAAAAAATGAAGAACGTTCTTTAAAAACAGATCAAAATAAGATTTTAAACACTCTATATGATGTTAAACAACGCATCAAAGCAACTATTCATAAGAACATGACCCTAACAGAACTAGGAGAAGATATGGGTATAACCGGACCTGCTTTAAACAAAGAATTCATTAGAGTTTTTGGATGCTCTATCCACGACTTTACAATTTCAGAAAAAATGCGACACGCCAAACTTCTATTAGAAAATTCTGAAAAAATGGTCTATCAAATTGCTGAAGAAGTTGGGTACAAAAATTCTACCCATTTTACCGCTGCGTTTAAAAAGAAAGTAGGAGTCACCCCTAAACAGTACAAAAAACAATTATGAGCGGAAGCCCACAGTAACAAGAGTTTGATTAGTTCTGAAAAACAATAAATTCTGACCTACGATTCAAGGCGTGTTCTGCTTCTGAGCATGGCGCATCATTAACACACTTGTTTACTAATAAAGTTTCCCCGTAGCCGGTTCCCGTAATCCGGTTTTCTGATATTCCCATAGAAACGATGTAGGAAACGGTAGATTTAGCTCTGCGGTCTGATAACCAAAGATTGTAACGGTCACTATCTCTACTATCGGAATGCGAACCAACCTCAACACGAGCGTTTGGAAATTCTTTCAAATACGCAACCACCTTATCTAACTCTGGAAAAGCATCTGGATTTAAATAGGAACTATTGGTATTGAAAAATATAGTTTTGAGTTTTAAAATTTCTACTAAGTCAGCTCCAATTACAGACGATTTGTCCCCTTTTTCCATGGCAATTATAAAGTTTAAATCCTCTAGGGTTTCATCGACCGTACCCAATGGGGTTATTAAATATACCGTCTCATCATTATACCCCTCAACCTCAGCAACAAAGCGATATTTTTTACTAGGAAATTCTATCGGAGAAGAAAATTTACCTTGATCGTCAGCAGTAATCTCAAACAGATTATTGTTGGCATAATCATACACCGAAACCTTTCCTAACGGTATCAGTTCTCCGGTTAGCTTATCAATGATAGAACCATTTATTTGTGAAACAAAGGCCTCTGGTTCTTCATCTATTTTTTCAAAAGTAAAGGCATAAATATCATCATCACCCATTCCTCCCGTTCTATTTGAAGCAAAAAAGCCTTTTAATTTCTCTTCATCCAAAATGATAGAAAAATCATCTTCTTTACTGTTTATAGGCTCACCTACATTAGAAACAGCGCCTGTTCTAGCAGATACCGTATAGACATCTAAACCACCTAATCCTGGATGACCATCAGAAGAAAAATATAGATCTCCGCTTTCTGCTATGAACGGAAACGTTTCTCGCGCCTCTGTATTGATGGCATTCCCTAAATTTTCAGGCGTACCAAAGGTGCCATCTTCATTAATGGCAACTTTAAAAATATCTGAAGCTCCTAAACTTGGAGGCATGTCTGATGCAAAGTACAAGGTTTTTTCATCGGCACTTAAACTAGGATGCGCGGTAGAATATTCATTGGTATTAAAAGGTAATTCTATAACATTACCCCAAACTCCATTTTCTAAACTAGCCCTGTATATCTTTAAGCGACTTAAGCCCGCTTCGTCCTCCACAAAATTACCGTCTTTACTGTTATTTCTCGTAAAATAAACCGTAGTACCATCTTTAGTAAATGCTGTAGACGACTCGTGTGTTTTAGAATTTAACTGTTTGGAAAAAACCTCCGGTGTTCTAAAAACTCCGTCTTCACTGGTAGAATCTGCTTGGTACAAGTTCAAATAAGCTTTATTAGTCCATTTATGAATATTATTCACCAACAAACCTGTATCTCTGGCACTCGCGAAAACCAAATTTCCTTGGTATAAGGAGGGTGCAAATTCTGAGTTCTTTGAATTTACACTTACTTTTTTAAGGGTAAATCGTTTTGTTTTAGACTTTATTAGCTCTAAATATTCGGTATTTGCTTCAAACTTCTGTGCTCTAGAATCTGTTCCTTTTATTTTCTGGAATTTCTTCATGTACACATCAGATTTCTTATAATCTTCAGTAGATTTTAAAGACTGTGCATACCTAAAATAATACTCGGATCCAATAGCATCTGTTTTTAAAGCAAAAAGTTTCCCATACCATTCTGCCGCTTTATTATAATCGCCATTATTAAAGTTAGCGTCCCCTAGATTCTTATAAATCACATCAGATTCATACCCTTTAGCCACTAATGCCTCATAGGTCGTAATTGCAAGTGCATAGGAATGGTTGTTAAAATTTTCTTCTGCTTTCTTTAACTTTGACTGCTGTGCATAACCAAAAGTTAGTATTCCAAAAAAGCAAAAAAGATAACTGTAGATATACTTTTTCATAGTTAGAAGAATCTTGGGGTTAATGCATTTCTGTTTTTAGCCGTAAATTCATATCGGAGAAACACCTCAAAAGAACCATCGTTAAATCGCGTATCTCCTAAAGCTGTAGTTTCTTTATCATACGCCAATCCTGCCATTAATCGTTCTGAAATTTGAAAACCTACTAGCGCACTTAACGCCGCATTTAGGCGGTATCCTGCTCCTATGGAAAATTTATCATTATAGAGGAATGTAGCCGAAATATCGGTCTGTAGTGGAGCACCATTTATTGCTTTTAAAAGTACAGCAGGCTTTAATTTTAAATTATAACTCAAATCAAATACATAACCAGAAATTAGATACCAATTCATACGCTCTGTACCTACGGTAGATGAAGCACCAGAAGCAGTATCAAAATGCTCTGTTTCTAAAAAGTTAGGAATAGAGAGTCCGGCATAGAAACGATCATTATGAAAATACACTCCTGCGCCAAAATTAGGAGAAAACTTTTTATCAATAGATTCTACTCCTGCAGGAGCAGTCGAAGGATTATAGTTTCTTAATTTATTAAAATCGATGTTTAAAAAATGTCCCCCTGCTTTTAAACCGAAGCTAAGCTTATTGGTTTCTGAGGTTAGTATGGTATAAGAAAAAGTAGCATCAAAATAAGTATCTTGATTGGTTCCATTTCCAATTTCATCATTTATAATAGATAGCCCCGCACCTACTTTAGTAGAAATTGGACTATGAATATTAAAGGTTTGTGTGGTAGGAGCACCATCTAGACCTACCCATTGCGATCTATGAAGTGCAGCAATACTCAATGCCCCACGAGAACCCGCATAAGCAGGGTTTACCGCTAAAGTATTGTACATGTATTGCGTGTACTGAGCATCTTGTTGCGCCTTTAGACTTCCAAAAAAAGGAAGCACCATAAGCACTATGAGCATTAATATCTTTATGTAGTTACGAAGTTTCATGACGTTCGTTGTATTATCTATTTATATATAAGTAGCCCGATTTCTGTTTGGCTTCTCCTCTTTTTATGTATTTGATTACATAGAAATAAGTACCCGCTGGTAAATAATCGTTGGCTTTAATTACAGCTTGCCCATTAGACAAGCCAGAAAATGAATTTGAACTATTGTTGTAAGCACTTGTCCCATATACTTTATTTCCCCAACGGTTAAATACCTCAACCGTATTTTCTGGGAATGCTTCTATATTAATGATTCGGAAAACACCGTCGTTGGAGTCCGGAGTAATTAAATCACTAGCAATACTAATATCACAGGCCACATCTATAGGAGGAGTACCCCCAACAGAATCACACGCATCTAAAGGATCAGTGGTATCTAATATTTCTTGACCATCTGTTATACCATCGCTGTCACTATCAGGGTCAAAAGGATCTGTCCCTAAATTCTCTTCTTCCGCATTGGTCAATCCGTCAGCATCACAATCAGTTGTTGGTAGCGGTGTACCGTTTAATGAATCACAATCATCTAATGGGTTGGTATCATCCATAACCTCTTCCCCATCTTGTACCCCATCGCCGTCTGTATCCGGATTGTTAGGGTCCGTGCCTAAGCTTGCCTCTTCGGTATTGGTTAATCCGTCATCATCAAAATCGTCCGTAATTATCGTATTACCTATGGTGGAGTTTCCTGCATTATCGGTCACGGTTATAGTCAGAACTGTTGGATAACTAAGAGCAGGTAATTGTCCATTTATCGGTGTCGCAGTTTCTGTGTCTAAAGACCAGTTCCCTAAACTATCTGTAGTCACCGTATAGGTTACTTCTGGAACACCATCTTCATCTATATCTATTGCTACGCTAATAGTTTCATTCGGAGAACCTTGTCCTGTAATTATAGGAGTAAGATCATCCGTAATCTCTTCATTTAACATGGGTGCTTGTGTATCAATCACTACCGTAAAATCTAAAGATGGATTACTAAAGTTTCCAAAAGCATCAGAAGCTATTGCCGTAACAGTATAACTACCATCTAAAAGTGTGATCGTTTTATAATCAAAAATCCAATCTCCAGAGGCAGTCGTAGTTACTGTTCCAATACCGACTCCATCTAAAAATATTTCTACTTGCGTACTAGGTATTGCTGTTCCTATAATGTCTAGCGTATTATCAGAAGTGATACCGTCCGTAGGAATATTTGTATCCGTACTTATTCCTGTAATAGAAGGCGGAGTTATCGTTCCTACCTGAACATCATATACTTTAGTAGCGGAAAAACTATCTGTATTCCCCGCAAGGTCTGTCGTAGAAAAAGTAGCGACTACCGTAGTATCACTATCATTGGTAAGATCTGTCCCCTCTACAACAATACTAAACGCTCCTGAACTATTTATAGGCCCTGTACTTGTTATTCCGTTAACCTCTAAGCTAACTGTATCACCAGAAGTAAAATCTCCAGAAACAGTTCCGGTAATCGTTACGTTCCCCGCTGCTTCCAACGTATTAACCACATTATCTGCGGTAATATTATCGATGATTATTGTAGCCACCGGCAAAGTAACATCTACGGTATAGCTTTTGGTGGTAGTTACTGTTCCCGTATTTCCTGCAGTATCTGTTGTACTTACACTTCCATTGACTGTAGTATCTGCATCATTAGAAAGATCTGCTCCTATCACAACAATGCTGAATATACCTGAACCATTTATAGTTCCTGTAGATGTTATTCCGTTAACCGCTAAGCTAACTGTATCGCCAGAATTAAAATCTCCAGAAACCGTTCCAGTAATTGTTATATTGCCCGCAGCTTCACTAGCATTAACAAGGTTATCTGCGGTAATATCATTGATGGTAAGTACAGGACTTGGTAGGCTTGTAGCGATACTATATACTTTATTATGTATCGCTGTTCCTTCATTACCTGCCGTATCTGAACTGGTTATACTACCCGCAACAGTAGTATCTGGATCTAGAGCTAAATCTGAACCAGACACCATAGTTGTAAATTCTCCTGCCGTGTTTAGTGTGCTAGGATACGTATTTCCGTTTATGGTTAAGCTGACAGTATCACCTGCATTATAATCACCTGTAACGGTTCCTGTAATTGTTATTGCCCCTGAGGCTTCACTTGCATTTAGAATGTTGTCAGCAGTAATATCTTTTATAACAAACATTATAAGCGGAATAACGGTATCTATAGTATAAATTTTATCTGCTGTGGTGGTTCCTAGATTACCTGCTAAATCTACAGTAGAAACGCTTCCTGAAACCGTAGTATCTGCGTCTAGGGCTAAATCTGAACCGGCAACTATGCTCGTAAAGTTCCCCAAGTTATCTACGGTCCCTGTACTTGTCACACCATTAATTACCAGTGTTACGGTATCTCCTATGTTAAAATCTCCTCCTACAGTTCCTGTAATTGTAATAGGTCCTGAGGCTTCCGTGGCATTTACAACATTATCTGCGGTAATATCATTGATTGCCAAGGTAACTATAGGCAGTGCAGTATCTATGGTTATAGTGAAATCTGATGATAAAACACCCGTATTACCTGCGGTATCTGTTGCTTGCGCCGTAATCATGTAATCACCATCTGCCAAAGGTGTAGCGGTATAATCAAAGGTCCAGTTGCCTAAAGCATCTGTTGTCGTAGTCCCTATACTTGTTCCATCAAGAAAAACTTCAACACTACTATCTACTTCTGACGTTCCGCTAATTAGTAAGGTATTATCTGAAGTGATACCGTCTGAAGTATTACTTCCCGTATCTGTGCTTATCGTAGTAACGATTGTGCTTACGGGAGCAGTAGTATCTACGGAATAAATTTTATTTGATGATCCAGTCCCAACGTTACCAGCAGTATCTGTTGTGGTAATCGTACCTGCTACCGTTGTATCCGAATCTGACTGCAAATCTAAGCCTGATACCGAAATAGTAAAAGCTCCCGCTGAATTTATGGTACCAGTAGATGTAATTCCGTTTATAAGAAGACTTACCGTATCGCCATCAGAATAATCTCCTGTTACTGCCCCTGTAATACTAACGGTTCCTGCAGCTTCGCTTGTATTGACTACATTATCTGCAGTAATATCATTGATAATTAATGTTGGAATAGGTAAAACTGTATCTACACTATATATTTTATTTGCCGTTGTTACGCCTATATTGCCAGCAGCATCTGTAGCGCTAACACTTCCTGCTACTGTAGTATCAGCATCTAAGGCTACATCACTTCCAGATACTGTAATAGAAAATATACCTGCTGCATCTATGGTTCCTGTAATGGTAACTCCATTAATTACTAAACTTACGGTATCCCCTGTCGAGAATTCTCCAGAAACGGTTCCTGTAAGGGTTATCGTTCCAGAAGCTTCTGAAGCATTCACTATATTATCTGCTGTTATATCATCTATAACTAAGGTAGCTATAGGGGATATCACATCTATGTTATACGCTTTATCTGCAACGGTAGTTCCTGAATTTCCGGCACTATCAATGGTGGTAATAGATCCGTTAACCGTAGTATCGGCATCATTTAAAAGATCATTCTCATCTACAGAAATACTAAAAACACCCATTGCATCTATAGGTCCTGAGGTGGTAACCCCATTGATGACTAAATTAACAAGATCACCCGTTGTAAAGTCTCCTGTGACTGTTCCTGTAATGGTGATAGGAGCAGCGGCTTCTGCACTATTTATAATATTGTCTGCTGTAATATTATCTATGCTAAGTACTGGTACTGGTGCTGTAGTATCTACGTTATACAACTTACTATTACTTGCTGTTCCTGTATTACCGGATAGATCTGTTGAAGATACACTACCTGCTACGGTGGTATCTACATCGAGTGCCAAATTATTTCCAGAAACAGTAATATCAAAATCTCCTGAAGCATCTATCGGTCCACTCGTAGACACTCCATTAATAACTAAAATTACTAACTCACCTGTACTAAATTCTCCAGATACAGTACCTGTAATGTTTATAGTTCCACCGGCTTCAGTAGCATTTATGGTGTTATCTGAAGTAATATCAGCTATAAATAAAACTGTAGCAGGAGCTGTTGCATCTATAGTTATTGGGAATGTTGCCGATAATGGCCCTGAATTCCCAGCTAAATCTATGGTTTGTGCAGTTATTGTATAATTACCATCAGCTAAAGTTGTGCCCGAATAATCAAAAGTCCAATCTCCCGCTCCATCTGCTAGAACTGTTCCAATACTAACACCATCTATAAAAACCTCTACAGTATTATTGGCTTCTGCAGTTCCTGTAATTTGCAAGGTATTATCTGAGGTAATTCCGTCTGATGTATTGCTCCCTGTATCATCACTAATTGCGGTAACTGCAGGTGCTGCCGGAGCACTTGTATCTACCGTAAATGGAAAATCTGATGAAACAGGGCTACTATTTCCGGCTAAATCTGTTGCTTGAGCTGTTAGGATATAAGGTCCGTCTGCTAATGCAGTTCCTGTATAATCATAACTCCAAACTCCTGTACCGTTGGTGACGATAGTTCCTAAACTTGTGCCGTCTAAAAATACTTCAACACTACTATTTGCTTCTGCTGTTCCTGAAAATACTAAGGTATTGTCAGAGGTTATGGCATCTGAAGCACTACTACCATTATCATCTGAGATTGCAGTTACCGCAGGGGCATTCGGGGCTACTGTATCTATCGTTATTCCAAAATCCGGAGAAATAAGACTCGTTAATCCTGAAACCGTAGCTGCTTGTGCTGTTAACACATAATCATTATCTAAAAGAATTGTACCCGTATAATCTAAGTTCCATTGACCAGCGCTATTCGCTGAAACAACACCTATACTAGTACCATCTAAAAACACTTCAATAATTTTATCTCCTTGAGAAGCTCCAAAAATTACTAAGGTATTGTCTGAAGTAATTCCGTCTCCCGCACTACTACCTGTATCTGTGGTAATGTAATTTATGTTTGGTCTAATTGGTGTTGATCTGTCTATTAGAATTGGAAAATCTGCTGAAACTACACTTTCATTGCCACTAGCATCTGCAGTTTGGGCAGTTATGATATGGGCTCCGTTAGAAATAGTAGTCCCGGTGTAATCTAAGGTCCAATCACCTAAAGCATTTGTTGTGGTAGTCCCTACACTAAATCCGTCTATAAAAACCGTAATCGTACTATTAGCATCTCCGGTTCCGTTTATCAACAAGGTATTATCTGTGGTTATTCCGTCTGAATTGCTCGTCCCAGTATCATCACTAATTGCGGTAACTACTGGAGCATTCGGCAAAGCAGTGTCAATCGTAATCGGATAATCTGCTGAAACTAGACTTAAATTACTAGCATTGTCTGTAGCCTGTGCGGTAAGTATATAAGGACCATCAGCAAGGGTTGTTCCGGTATAATCATAAGTCCATGTTCCTGTACCGTTGGTGGCCGTAGTTCCTATTGCGGTTCCGTCTATAAAAACTTCAACAGTACTGTTAGCTTCTGCCGTACCTGAAATTATCAAAGTATTATCTGAGGTGATGCCATCTGTAGTACTGCTTCCGGTATCATCAGTAATTGATGTTACTGCGGGTGTAGTTGGTACTGTAGTATCTATTGATATCGGAAAATCTGTAGATAATACGCTTGTATTTCCCGAAATATCAGTAGCCTGTGCTGTTATGATATAATCGCCATCGGCAAGCGTAGTTCCTGTATAATCATAGCTCCAAGCTCCACTACTATTCGTCGTGGTAGTTCCTATCGCTGTGCCATCTATAAAAATTTCAAGAGTACTGTTAGCTTCTGCTGTACCCGTAATTATTAAGGTATTATCTGAGGTAATAGCGTCTGTAGTACTACTTCCGTTATCATCACTAATTGCGGTAACTACAGGTATACTTGGTACCGTAGTATCTATAGAAATTGAAAAACCGGAAGAGAGCACACTTGTATTGCCCGAAGCGTCTGTTGCTTGTGCTGTAGCTATATAATCACCATCAGCAAGGCTTGTTCCTGTATTGTCATAACTCCAAGCTCCACTACTATTTGTTGTAGTAGTACCTATGGCCGTTCCATCTATAAATAATTCCACACTACTATTGGCTTCTGCCGTACCTGAAATTACTAAGGTATTATCTGAAGTGATGCCATCTGTATTGCTACTTCCGTTGTCATCGCTAATTGCGGTAACCACAGGTGCGTTTGGTAGGCTGGTATCTATGGTAATTGGGAAATCACTGGCTATTGTACTCGCATTTCCTGAACTATCAGTAGCCTGTGCTGTTATGATATAATTACCATCAGCAAGGCTTGTTCCTGTATAATCATAGCTCCAAACTCCTGAACCGTTTGTGGTGGTAGTTCCTATTGCGGTACCATCTATAAACACTTCAACACTACTATTAGCTTCTGCTGTACCTGAAATTATCAAAGTATTATCTGAGGTGATGCCATCTGTAGTACTGCTTCCATTATCCGCGCTAATGGCTGTGACTACTGGTAAGCTTGGTACCGTAGTGTCTATCGAAATTGAAAAACCAGAAGAAAGCACACTTGCATTACCCGAAGCATCTGTTGCTTGTGCTGTAGCTATATAATCGCCATCGGCAAGGGTTGTTCCAGTATGATCATAGCTCCAAACTCCTGAAGCATTAGTTATCGTAGTTCCTATTAAAGTCCCGTCTATATATACGTCAACAGTACTATCAGCTTCCGCTGTACCTGAAATCAGCAAAGAATTATCTGAGGTGATACCGTCCGTACTACTACTTCCCGTATCATCTGAAATTGAAGTTACGGCAGGTGCTGCAGGAATACTTGTATCTATGGTAAAAGGAAAATCTAAAGATAATACACTTGTATTTGCTGCAACATCTGTTGCCTCAGCTGTAAGAATGTAATCATTATCGGCTAAGATAGTTCCTGTATAATCATAACTCCATACTCCCGTAGTAGCGGTTACTATAGTTCCTATGCTCGTTCCATCAAAAAATAATTCAACAGAACTATTTGCTTCTGCTGTACCACTAAAGACTATTGTATTATCTGTAGTAATAGCATCTGTATTGCTAAGACCTGTATCATCTGTTATTGTGGTAATTATAGGTTGGTCTGGAGCTGTAGTATCAATGACGATAGGTAGATTATTAGAAAGCGAACTTAAGTTCCCTGCAATATCTATGCTTCTTGAGCTTAGCACATAAGCAGCATCAGGCAATACGGTTCCTGTATAATCAAAAGTCCAATTTCCTGATCCATTGGAAGTGGTAAACCCAATGCTTACTCCATCTAAAAGAACCTCTACCCTAGTATCTGCTTGAGACGCTCCATTAACTTCTAAGGTGTTATCTGAGGTAATCTGATCTGATGCAATCCCTGTATCCTGAGATATACTAATGATGACGGGTGTATTTGGCAGTATGGTATCTATAGTAATTGGGTAATCTGTAGATACTGCACTTGCATTACCGACACTATCTATGGCCTGAGCCGTAATACTATAATCTCCATTACTTAAGCTGGTGCTAGTATAATCTAAGGTCCATATCCCAGAACTATTACTTGTTGTTGTTCCTATTTTTGTACCGTTTAAAAAAACATCTACTATGGTATTAGCGTCTGATGTTCCTCTAATAATTAGGGTTTGATCTGAAGTAATACCATCTGTACTACTACTTCCTGTATCATCACTAATAGCCGTTACCAAGGGTACATTTGGGGCCATAGTATCTATAATTACAGTGTCATCTGCGGGTACTCCCACATTGCCAATATCATCCGTCACAAAGGCTACTACTGTAAGTATATTACCTTCTCCTGGACTTGGAAAACTAGTAAGTACTTGCATTGTAGCAATGTCTGCAGCACTTAAAAGCTGAGCATTTCCATTAATAGTTAAGGTATCGCCTTCTTCTGCATCAATGGGTAAATCTATAGTTACATCAATAGCGCCACTAAGCTCTGTACTATTTAAAACACCATCGTTATTTACATCTTCTATGATAATTACTGTTGGCGCACTAGGTAGTCTATCATCAAAAGTTAAAACTGCTTCATCAGAAGTAAGAAGTGCACATTTGAAAGAATCATCGGTGATAATCACTCGGTATTTAAAACCATCATTAGCGAGTGTTACTCCTGTTAATGTCAGTGTTGCGGTATCACTATTGGTGTATATATCTGCTGTATTTGCTGGATCTATAGTTACAAAACCACTTCCAGATAAATCATCTACTTGCCATTCATAAGCTAATAAAGTTCCTGTAGCACTTACGCTAAAATTTATCGCAGTACTCCCATTTGTTGTCACATCTTTAGGCTGCCCAGCTGCATTCGGAATCAAGATCGCTTGCCCTTCTTGTTGAAAATCAAACTGAGTATTTCCAGAACCACTATCTGCATTTAATGGGGTAGTATAGCCATCTACTACCGTAGTACCTATCACTACACCATTTGCATTTACGGTAGTTGGCAATTCTCCTAAAATTCCGTCTCCATTTAAATCCGTATATCCCGCTTCTTGCGTATCATTACAAACATCACCATCGGCATCTAACTCCATAAAATCTGGAATCCCATCTGGTGTAGCCTCAGAATCTGCCATGGTATAATTTACGGTCCCGCTGTTTTCACTACCGCTAGCTTGCGCTGCATTTGGTACTCCATCTGTACCAATTGCACCCGATAGTCTTCCTTGAGAATGTGCTTGCTTATGCCCTGCTTCTACAGCATCATAGATACCATCATTATCACTATCTAAGTCTAAATAGTCGGGCACTAAATCTGAATCTGTATCCGCATCTATGCAAGCGGCTATGATAATTTCTATTTCGTCTGCTGTGCCGCCAGAACCTGCCTGAATAAACTGTATAGTAAAAGAGGATACTTTTTCATTTAATTGCACCGTACCTGCTGCTGTTCCGTTATTATCATTTAAAGTACTCTCTGCGCTATAACCAGAAGAGGCTAAGTTTGTACCGCCATCCATTGCTGTTGTAGTGGTAGTCAAAAAATCAAAGGTTCCTGCAACTTTAGACCAAGTATTCCCATTAAGTAGGGTTACTTGTGCTGAATTTTGTATTCCTCCCGATACGCCTCCGATTCGATCTAAATGCAGTACGGGTTTATTAACTTCTATTGGGTTATCAAAATCATCTACAAAGCTTATGGTAACGGTACTGTTCCAATCGTATGTTCCTTGTATAGAAGTGCTATTAGATAAGGCTGCTGACCAAAAACTGGTAGCGGTGGTTGTAAAATTCCCAGGTAAAAAACTCGTTGAATTTGTTGTGGTAACAATTGCTTTAACACCAGTGGTGTAATTATAAGAAGCGGTAGTTCCTGAAATAGTCCAATTCCCAGAGGGTGTTGGCGTGCATTTATTTTCTGCTGTATCTAATATTCCATCATTATCATCGTCAAAATCACAACTATTATTAATGCCATCTCCGTCAGGATCTTCGGCCGTTGGAGTACCAACAATAGCTCCGTAGGTGCATGGGTTAATGACTAGGTTTGATAAAACTATCTCTATATTATCCTCACTAATTGCCAGAATATTCCCATCAACATCTGTCTCTAGCGTAAATGAATTAACCAATCCATCTAATTGTAAACTTCCACCCGTTACAGCAGAACATTCATCACCGGCACCTGTTATTAAGAATCCTAAATTAGCCTGTACCGTAGTTGCGGTTGATTCAAACGCGTTAGTATCCGAATTCAATTCTGTCCAAGATCCACTTAATAACTCAAGAGTGGCCGATGAATCACCTAAAACCGCTAATGCCCCTAGCTTATCTATATGAAGCATAGGTTCTAGTATTTCTACGGATAATCCTGTTGCAATTTCAGTAAAGCTAAAAGTTAAAGTACCTGCTGAATTATCAATATTTAAAGCCAAAGACGGATTCCCTAAGATAGTAGGATCACTGAAAGCTTCAGAATCACAGCCCATGGTTGCATTCCCTGTAATTGTAGCATTTCCTGTGCGTTCCGCTCTTACACGAACGAGGCCATCAGAACTTGTCGCTTCCCAAACTCCAGAACCCACATTAGTCCACGCACCCGTAGTTTGCGCTGTTACTACCTGTGTACATATCAAAACAAAACATAGAAAAACAAATTTTCTAACTATAGATTTTTGGGCCTTCAATCTTATAAGTTTTAGAATTGCATTGTATTCAGTAGTTATTGACAGCAGTAAACAATTGGCTATCAAGTCCTAAAATGCAATAAATCAAACGTAAAAAAAGAGGAATATCATGAATGGTGGAAACAAATGTTGTGAAGCTTGTTAAAAATGGGTGTGAAAGCAAGATTGAACAACATTTACAGAATCAAATATGTAAATATCCTACAGTAAATTCTTAAAAATAATATCTTGAATAGCCTTTAAAAGCACCTAATAACCGATGAAATACAAGGCTGATAAATCTATAAGTCATCTAGCACTATAGAATAAATTAAGTGTCCTTTTTAAGTGTCCTTTCTACCCAATTTACCCGCAATAACACTGATGATCAAAATCTGGGTCGCATGAAAAATCATTAAAGGCAGCAAAATAATTCCTAGAGTAGCCATGTTTCCAAATACAATTTTGGAAAAAACAGTGCCATGTACCAATGATTTTTTAGTCCCACAAAAAGTAGCGGTGATCTGATCTTTTTCCGTAAATCCTAACCGCTTAGAAATAAATTTTATTCCATAAAAAACAAGCGCGAACAACAATAAAATTATAGCTAACAATACCAATAAATCTGCTATAGAAACACTACTAAAGATTTGTTCTTCGAACGATGAAACAAAGCTTTTATAAATGATAATTAAAATTATCGCTTTATCAAATAGCGTGAGATGCTTGCTATATTTCTGAGCATACCTGCCAAAAAATCGTTGTAACAACAATCCTACTACCACTGGTAATACAATTTGCCCTATTAATTGCAAATAAATGGCTGTAAAGTCAAACCCAGCATCTGATGTTTGGACAAATAGCCCCATCCAAAGCGGGGTCACTAAGATGCCTATAATTCCAGAGATACTTGCATTAAAGATTGCTGCAGGAATATTTCCTTTAGCAACGGAAACCATAACCACAGAAGAAGATACTGTAGAAGGCAATGCTGCTAAAAAAAAGATAGCCAACCATAATAGTTCTTGCACCTCAGTCTGTAAAAATGGTCGAAACAAGAGTACTATCAACGGAAAAAATAAAAATGTGGTGGACTGAATTAACACATGTAACTTCCAATTTTTGAGGCCCTCTTTAATTTTATCGGGGCTCAATTTTAATCCGTAGAAAAAGAAAATTAATGATATTCCAATAGTGCTTATAGTATTGATAGGTACCGGACTTGATGCCGTTCCCCATTGTGGAAAAACATAGGCCAATCCTATGGTACAAAGTATGGCTATAACAAATTTATCGAGCTTAATATTCACTTTTATTTAAGGCTTTATATAAAAATTAAAGATGAGGTAAAATTAGAATTTACTTCTATTTATTCCGATTTTATTTTGACCCAAATGTGAAATTAAATTTTGCTTTTTTAGAAAAAAGAGACGTTTTTTAAATTTCAATCCTGACACTTAGACTAAAATCTAAATTTGTTATTGCCCCGTAAAACAAATGGCTGGCAGCGAATCAAAAACTAAATTAACCATACACAACGATGAGAGTTCTTGATAAATGAACCTTTACTTCTTTATTTTATGGGTATATTGTAGGGATAAAACAGCAATTACCTTATTCCATTTTTAATTCTAACCCTATAGTTTTTAGTGTACTAACAAATTTAGTGGGCGCCATAACGAAATGAGCTAGCGTATATTAATTGAATAAATAAGCGATACTTTAAAAATATTCTTATATTAATTGTCTAAAATTAACCATAAAAATATTTCCCGAAATAATTTTATATGCAGAACAACCAACCCATACTTGATGAACCTTTAGTAAAATCTGTTCTAAAGCCATTAAGTGAGAAGTTTGAGGCTTACAAAAATTCAGTATTAAATTGTACCGCTATAGACGCATTAACCAATTTAATGTCTTTTAATTTTTCTAAGTTGTGTCACCAGTATATCAGCTATGCACATACTGAAGTGCCTGATACGCTTATTTATTCTAACGACACCTATTTACTACAGTATGTACTATCTGAACCATTAAAGGATCTTATTATTCTGCACCGTGATGTTCTCGTACAAGTACACATAGGAAAACATAAAAACTTAGAGCAGCAGGCAAGTGATAATGCTTTACAGCATCTTCTAGATGCCTCTAAGGAGCAATTATCTCAGGCCATATCTTACTTTGTGTCTAAGGTAGAAAAAGAAGAGAAAAAGCTACTTAAGTTTCTAGCCTCTTCTAAGAAATTAGAAGACAAAACGAGATATCATCTCTCTCCTTGGGACGTATATGCTGAGCAGTATAAAACGTTGCTCGGGCAATTTTCACATATTATTTCTACTGTTATCAAAACCCAAGAAACGATAACGGCATTCCGTGAAATAAATAGTCATACGAATAGTGTTATTGATCAAATTATTAAGGAGTCTGAAGTTTTATTGGACATATCAAATGCAGCAGTTTCTAAAATTGAAGCAAAAGAAGATAGTAAAGAATTGCTCTCTTGGATTGAAACTAGTTTAACGCTTATTGCTGCCACGAACTCAAATAGTAAAGAAGAGTTTTCTAGTCGTGTAGAAACTAAAATAAATAACTTGGAATCCTACACCATACCCACAGGTACCCATCAAGGATATCTATTAGAGAAAAAAATAAACTTTAATAAAAGTGTTAAAAAATGGATGGATTATAATTTACTTCCCTTGTTAATGGACCTTTGGGATGGAAATAGTAATTTAAACAATTTTATTAAAATATCTCTATTAAACCTGAAATCTAGCTTAAAGCTAGGCAAAGAGAATGATAATTTGATTGTGTTTGACATTCAATTACAATCATACCGAAAAATAAGAAAATCCTTATTAGAGAATATAGAAAATCAAAAAACTATTGTCTCTCAACTCCGAGAAATGTTGACTAAAGAATTTTTAGTCAGCAACTGTTATGACAATCATGAATTTCTTGAAATCACCATTCAAAATTCTATAAACCAATATACTTCTGAAACGACCAATGTATTTGCCCGTTTTAAAAATGCGATACACACCTTAGTAGATAAATTTAATCAAAGTTATGATAAGGTAGTATCAGAAGATCCTTTATCCAAAATAGATAGAGCTTCTAACTGTATTTCCCAGAGAATGTATAAAGAGGTAAATGCGGATTATGATACACTGTTTTTAAATAAAAAATTTATTGGTGATCTATTTTTGGTGGCTAGGACTAATCAAGAGGCTAAACTTAAAGAAGCCATAGCGCAATGGAATGATGGTTTTAATAAATCTGTTTTAGTCCTAGGTACTAGTCTTTCTGGGAAGACCACCTTTATAAATCATACAACCGAGATATTAATAGATCAGAAGACTATAAAATTAACCCCTAATGACAGTGTCACTATTGAAGGTAGAAAATTTAAAACCACAAAAAACTTAAAAGAAGCGCTTGATGAAGTAAAGAGAAGTTCTTTTTCTAAGAGAAGAATCTTATTGATAGATGATTTAGAACTCTGGCGTGATGAGAAAAACACTTTATTAAACAATACTAGAGCGCTTATAGATTTTATAGAATCTGAATCTGATAATGTATTGGTTATTGTAACCACAAACCCTCCCATGAGTGTACATTTAGATACAAGATGTAATTTCTCTACTGTATTTAGCACGCATATTACAGTAAATAAGTGTACTCAGGAAGAAATTTATAAAGCAATCGTTTTACGTCATAGCGCTACCCATAGGTCTGTAATTAATAGTAGCAACGAACCTTTAACAGAATCTCAAATCAACGCCAACGTTACCAAACTAAGTAAAAAACTAGATTATAATATTGGCGAAGTATTACAAGCGTGGACTTATGGTACCACCGTTACAGAAGAAGGTTCAATCTTATACAAAGATTCTTATTTAAGTTTTCCTGATTTTTTTACAAAAGAAGAGAACCTAATTATTAAGTACACCTTGTTATATAAATATATCAGTGAAAAAATACTAAAGGAATTTACCGGAGATTTTTATGAAAGCAATTTAAAATCTAGCTTAAAAAGACTTATTAATACCAAAGTTATTTTAAGAGATGAGACAGGCTTATTGAAGATAAACCCTGTTCTGAACCATGATATATACCAAATATTAAAATACAAAGACATTATCAACTAAATGGAAAACACCTTTATATTATATTCCTGGATAGGCTTAAGAAATCTAATTCTGTTCTTATTTTTTGGGTATTGGGCCTTGAAATTAATAGAATTCTTAATTCAAAGAATTACCCTTACAAAAAGGGTGAACAAGAAAGTATTAGCCGTTTTAAATAAAATTTTCTTACTGTATAAGCCTATAAGCATCTTGCTTATCCTTTTAGGATTTATTGCTATAAACTATATAGTCCATGGGCTTTTCTTACTCCTGGTTAGCGCTATAGGATACCCCTATATTCGAAATTACGTGGGCGGCGTTATTTATAAAATAAATTCTATTTTGGCAAAGGGCGTGTCCGTAACCATAAACGATACGACGGGAGAAATAAAAAAGTTCCTTCCTTTTGGAATTGTGGTGAACACTGAAAAAGGAGATTGCTTTATCAATTATACTACAATAGATAATTCTGGCTATACCGTAAATTCAAAAAATGATACCGTATTAAGACAAACCTTATTTGTAAAAACACCTTTGTCTAAATCTGAACTATTAGATTTACTTTTTGACAATCCCTTATTAAATTATAAAGAGGCTCCTGTTTTAAAAGAACTAGAGGAATCCGGGTCTTTAAAATTACAATATACTTTAGAAAAAGGAATACAAGCAGAGAGCTTGATTGCTTTTTTATCAGCCCACCAAATAGAAACAAGTTTAACTAACAACCTAATTGCCTAATGGAAATATTATCTTCTTATAATCTTATAATTGAAGTTTCTGTCATCATAATTTTATCTTTTTTATTTAATTCTATAGCTAAAAAAACTAATATTCCTGCAGTATTAATGCTTATTGTTTTAGGTGTTGGCTTACAATTTGGTTTACAATACGTAAATAGTGATGCGATTGATTTTTTTCCGATACTAGAAATCTTAGGAATTGTGGGACTTATTATGATTGTGCTAGAAGCTGCACTTGAATTAGAGTTGAAACGCGAAAAATTGATGCCTATTTTGAAGTCTTTCGTGGTGGCGCTTTTAGGCTTGTTTCTATCTGCTTGGATCGCAGCTTTAATTTTATATCAATTTATTCCTGATATGAACATGCACTCTGCTTGGTTATACGCTACACCACTCTCAATTCTATCCAGTGCTATTATTATTCCGAGCGTAAATGAGTTAAAATCACACAAAAAAGAGTTTCATATTTACGAGAGCACGTTTTCTGATATTATAGGTATTATGATGTTTTATTTTCTAGCAGGAAAACTTAATCCAGCTGAAGATACGGGCATTGTAGGTTTTACAAGCAACCTACTGCTAACCATTGTTATATCATTGATCGCTAGTTATGCGATAATTCTTATTTTTCAGAATATAAAAAGTCAGGTTAAATTATTTTTATTAATTGCTGTACTGCTATTGCTATATGCCGTAGGTAAAAAGATGCACTTGTCTTCCCTAATCATCATTCTAATATTTGGCTTAGTTATCGCCAATATGAAGTTATTCTTTAAAGGAAAGCTGTCTAAACTCTTAGACTATAAAAAAGCTCATCATATCTATCATGAATTGCATACCATCACCGCAGAAACTGCTTTTGTTGTCCGAACCTTTTTCTTTGTTATTTTTGGACTGACCATAGCCATTACATCTATTTTCAATATTAATGTAGCTATCATAAGCTCCTTGATTATTGTCTCTATCTATGCGATTAGAGCCGTCTTGATGCTCATTTTCGTTGGGAAGGATATGTTACCACAATTATTTATTGCACCAAGAGGACTTATTACAGTGCTTTTGTTTTATGCCATTCCTGAAGAAGCTAAAGTAGAAGGTTTTGATTCTGGAATTTTATTGTTCGTAATTATAGCTACGAGTTTAATAATGACCTTCGCTATGATTTATGATAAAAGACGCTCTAATGCTGCGATCAATAAAGCTAATTTAAATAAAGTAGGTAGCACAAAATGGGTTGCACCTACGATAAAAGAAGAATAGAAAGCTAATCAGCTTATAAAAAAAGGGTTTTGATCGCAATCAAAACCCTTTTTTTTGTTCACTCTATTATAGGGAAGACAGAATATTCAAAATTCAACTTATCGCTAGTTTACAACTTTAACTGATTGTATTCCTTAGGAAGTATTGTAATACTAAAAACGTAGTACAACGATCAAACTAGTCGTATGTTTCTCATTTCTGATATTCTGAGAACGTATAAAAAAAAATTTAATTTTAACTTACGTGCGCTGAGTCAACCCTTTAGTTGAATTTGACTCTCTACATTTCAATACCTCAACTCAACATCATTTTGAATCGCCTTAGTTTTAAATTTTAAAAGAACAGAATTTGGACAAAGCGGGCACATAAAACGGATTATCCTGCATTCCTATTTATAACCCTTTTCTATCTTCACATCCAGAAAGAAAGTCAACTAAAAAAAGGTAATGCAAAGGACTCTGGAAAAAGTAAATAATATAAAATATGTAATTCAATAGGACTTACAGTGAACGTATAATGCATTATGTTAGAATATAACTTAAATTTTTTTAAATTATTTGACTTTTTTGCTTTAAAATAACATAGACGTCTCTTAACCCAACAGAGAAAAAATTAGAAAATTACCTAAACTAAAATGTATGTGAGCCACAATGAGTTGCATATAATATATTTTATAATTGATTTGTGGAGGATTAGATGCCATTTTAAAAAGCATAGTCCAACCTAATATTCCTAGTATACCGATACTAATGCCAAATAAAATAGCACCTAATACATGTTGCAATAACGTTGTATTATACCACAAATAAGTATAAATCACTAAAAAGAATCCTCCCATAAAAAAATGTGCTAACCAGCCTAAAATTACATACTTTGGACTTTCTTTTTCATTTAGAGAACGGCCACTCATTAATTTAGAAAGCAAAATATTCTCTCTAAATTCACAGCTTGAAATAACACTCATAATTAAGCTAAACATAGTCATGGCCCCTACAGAAGTAATTAAAGCCAATAAGTAAGAAAATATATTCATGTTCGTTTAAATTTAAATTATCAATAAAAACTTAATTTATGATGATTAATGCGTTGCTTGAACGGACAATATGCTTAGCATTTGCAAATGCTAAAAACAACTATTCAATTTTTTACTTGCAGTTTGCGTTATGAGGAAATTTTTCGTGATTAGGAAGATCATCCGAAAGAATTGACTGCTTCAAATATCAGGATAATCAACTAAATGCTCGCTACCGCTAGCTGCTGCAACAGAACTTGTACTTAAAATTTTATCGTATAAGAATAAGTTCTAAAATCAATCTATACTTCTTACCAGTTGTGTTTGATTTTGGTCTAGAAGCGCTTTTTAATTCATTCCTTTTAGGTTTACACTATTTCAAATTAATAACTAAAATCTAACAAACATGCCCCTTTTTAAAAGAATAATTAACGCTATTAATTTCAGTAAAAATTTGAAAATTTCATAAAACACCAGAGCTTTCCACTGTCTTGACTACCAAAAACGAATTAAAACTGAAATGATTTAACAATTTTTTTTTGAGCTAAAAAGCGCTCCTTTAATTTCTGCATATCTTCGCTCAATTTTCTTTCTACCACTTGGCATAAATCTAAGTGGTGGTAATTTTTAAATGCCCTAACCGTTTCTATTGGCACACCAGTACTTAAGCTACTTGTAGCCGCAAAAGTATGTCGCGCTTTATGAAAAGTAAGATATTTATTCCTGTGACACCCGCTATTTCCTTTAAATAGGAATTCAGCTTTTTATTAGAGATCGTCGAGAATAACCTGCCTTTTGAATTTGGGATATGTTATGATTCGTATTTCTCAATAAGCTGCAATGCTTTTGAAAGTAACGGAATTTTAATGGGAACACATGTCTTTTCTTTTGAGAATAGATCCATTGTTTTCTATCTATTCCTAAACACAAATTATCTTTGATTAAATTCATCACATCTGCATAGCACAGTCTCGTATAACAGCTAAAGAAAAAAAACATTGCTACGCTGCAATCTGGGAATACTAAAATACTTGCTTTCTATAGCTACTAGTATATCTATGCTTCTCATTTCTAATATTCTGAGACCGTATAAAAGACAAAAAGCTTCTGTTTTCACAGAAGCTTTTTTGTCGGGGTGGCAGGATTCGAACCTGCGACCTCCGCGTCCCAAACGCGGCGCGATAACCGGGCTACGCTACACCCCGAAAATGATGTCTAAAACATCCTTATTTTCGGACTGCAAATATACAACAATACTTAACATAACAAGCTATAAAAGCAAAAAAAAGACATCTATTTCTAGATGTCTTTTTTATTCCTATAATTTAAGGCTTATCTGTATAAGGTAAAATGACCTACATACTGTTGTTTATCAGCATCATTCGCATTAACTACATACCAATAATCTCCTGTTGGTAACTCGTTGCCTTCATACAGTCCGTCCCAAGATTTGACTTGATCAAGAACGGCTACGACTCTACCATATCGATCATAAATTTTAACATCAATATATGGGAAGTATTCACGATTAGTAGGTGCCCAAGTATCTCCTTCACCGTCACCATTTGGAGTAAAGAAATTAGGGATATCTACCATTGAATCAAAGTTGAATGGTATTTTCACTAAGGCAACACAACCTCTTTCATCTTCTACACGAACATCTACAGTAGCATCTACAATAAGATTAAATGTATTGTCTGCACCTTGAGATTGCCCTTGGAAAGAATACTCATAGTTTCCGTATCCACCAGTGGCAACTGCCGTAATTTCATCTGGTCCTGTCTTTGTAACCGATAAGGTTAATGGCATGTACGCATCAATGGTGAAACTTACTTGGTCCATACAACCATTACTATGATAAATGTACACCGTATGATCTCCTGCCGGTAAATCTCCAAAGGTCCTTGTACTTGTAGCAAGGGTCATATCATCTACATCTAAACTGAATAACAATTCTGATATGATAGAAGTATCTGTCATTTCTACAGTTACGGTACTATTAGGAAAAATACCTTCACATCCGTATTGTGGGATAGCTTCTGATTCTAAATTAACACCCAGTCCAACATTCACAACTCTCTCTGTTGTACAATTATTGAAATCACGAACATATATGGTGTATGATTCTCCCCCTTGTAAATTAGGGAATATCAAGTCGTCATTTCGTACAAATCCTTCTGTTGGATCTGCAGGGTCTGGTAAAGGAATATTTATACCTTCTATTCTTGTTTCATAATACTGAGCAAAAGTAAGCGCATCTGTAAAAGGCGTACCTCCTGTGATGGTTAATC
The DNA here is from genome assembly GCF_019278565.1 of Cellulophaga sp. HaHa_2_95. Next base: position 3,204,004 of record NZ_CP058988.1, read on the forward strand.
TAGCTTCTCCATCATAGGCATTTAAACATATTTCTGGTTGTGTTACCACATCTGAAATAGCTAACTGCTCAGGCTCCGTAATGGGTGACACTAATACTAACTCACCACAACCTTGCGTATCTTGAATTAAGATTTCATAATCAGATCCTGCTGCTAAATTCTCAAAAGTATATACTCCAGGATTTGCTGGATCACTAAAGAACTCATTAAAGTTAGGATTGATAGCAAATTGTAATAAGCCTTCACCACCACTAATTACCTCAACAGTTATGGTTCCGTTATCATCTCCATTACACAATACATTTGTCGTTGTAATCGTATAGACGATAGCTTCCGGTCTTCTAATCACTAAAGGTCCTTCAACATCATAACAGGTAAGTCCGCTTACCACAGCAATATAGTACGTACCATCTGCTAAGCCTTCAAAAGTACCATCGGTTTGTGCCGCTCTAACTACGGTTGCCGCTGGATCAGGATTAAACCCTGTATATGGTGATCCTAATGGCGTTGGGTCTCCTAAATATAAAGTATACATTTCATTACCCACACCTCCAGAAGAGAATGACTCTATTCTACCATCATTTTCTGTCGCACAAGAAATATCATCTGGTAAGTTTGCTACTAAATCAATTGCTTGAGCATCTACCAAAGTAATTCCTTCAGATCGTAAACTTGTACAAGCTCCTGCTCCACCAACTTTACGCACATCATATTGATAGAAACCTTGACCGCCATCAATTAGAACTGACGTTCCTGACATTGGAATAAAAGGATCTGTTGCTAAGGCATCAATAGAACGATATTCATACGTAAATCCTGCTTGAGGGTTTTCTACACTTAACCTCATTTGGCCATCGCCACCACAACCAGGTGCGGTCACTTGAACTAATTTAGGATCCAATGGTGGTGGTGCCACTACATAATAAGGTATAGATACACCCACACATGCATAGCTAGAAGAAACTTCTATAGCGTACCATCCTTCACTTATAAATCCGCCAGCAACACCATCAAATGTTGGAGTATCTTGTAAACCACTTCTAGAACTTATATCTGTATTATCATCACTATTTAAGTACAACAATTGATATTTATAGCCTGCTCCAGGAACACCACCACTAGCACCAGCCGTAGCGGTTACGCTATCTCCTGTAGTGGTATCATAAGCCTCTAAAACAGCATCGTTACCATCAGGACAAACTAAACCTTGCGGCTCTCTGATTCCTACAACAATAGGATCAATTGGGTTTAAGGTGATATCAAAGAAATTAGAACATAACTCTACATCTTGTATTTCTACGCGATAATCGCCGCTAGATAAGTTTTCAAATTCATTAGCTAAACCATAAGGCACAACTTCCGTATAATTAACGCCTCCAACAACTACAGTTCCCGCAGCATCTTCTCTTAATAATCTATAGTTATAAGGTGATGAATCCCATCCTCCTTGGCCTGTTGACACAATTTTACCCGTGTTATTCTCACAGCTTACATTGTCTATTTCTACAGATGGCACTTGTAAAGCTCCGTTTGGTGTACGAATATTAGTAACATTACTATCATCAATACATTTAGGAACATCCAATGCTCTCACTCTTACATAGAAATTTCCACCTGGTAAACCAGTAATACGTGCATCCTCGCCTGTTACAGCATCTGGGAAATTAGCCGTATCAAAAGTACCTGTTGTTATTGGAGTGGACTGAGTTAAATCGTCACTTCTATATACTGTATACTCATATACTCCTGTATAGTTTATGACACTAATGAATAGTTCTCCATTAGAATCTCCAAAACATTGTACCGGTTTTGCTTCAGAAATTGTTGCAAGTGGATTTATTGGATCTACCACATCATGTCTTGGCATTGGATATAAACATCCGGTAACATTATCACGTACTACGAACAAGTACTCACCAGCTGCAGGTAAATTAATGTCTACAAATTGATTTCCACCTGAATTTGTAACATCTGCCACAGCTACTGCTGAAGTAGTTTCTACCGTAAAATCACTAGTACCATTCACTGTAATTCTTACTGTTTCAGGATCTTCACAATTTAAAAGGGACTGTACCGCTAAAACACTTTGCACTTCAGATGGCGGAGCTATTGCTGGTAGCGTAAATTCATCTCTACACCCGTTACCGTCTATGGCATATACGGTAATTACTTGTGCAGATCCATTATCAATAATTTCAAAAATATTTGAATCTTGGTAATTTTCATACCCAGAAATACTGTATTGATATCCACTCCCTACTGTACCTACACTTACAATATTTACTGTAATTACAGAAGAACTAAAACGGTTAGCACCAATTTCACAAGTGAAATCTGTGTTAGATGCTGTTATTTCAAATACATCTGGATTTGTTATCGTAAATACATTAGAAAGTACACTACAGTTTCGTTCTGTCAATACTTCAACTTGGTATGTACCTTCGCTAAGACCATTGAATACTCCAGAATTATTTCTAGTAACTTCCGCAGCTGTAACTGTATTTCTTAAAATATAATCAATAGGCCCGTCTACATCTGTTCCTGCTTGTAAAATAATGGTAATACTACCATCATTAGCGCCACTACAACTAATATCATCTGAAAATTGACTATCAATTATCGGAGGAACAGCGATATCTAAATTTACAGGTACTAAAGTGGTACATAAACGGGTACCATCACCTACAATATCATCTGTAATTAACACTAAATATTCTCCTGGACTTTGGTTTACAAAAATTCCTGTTGCGTTTACTGGAACGCCACCAATAGGATTTCCTAGACTATCTTGTAATTCAAAAGTAAAATTACCACTACCACCGTTGGTAGTTATTTCAATCGTACCATCGTTATTATTACATAATGGGATGGCCGTAAACTCACCTGTTCCTGATAAGAACTCATAAACATCTGCAGTACCTACACCCGTACATCCTTTAGCATCTACAACACCTATAGGATAAGAACCTGGAGTATTCACGGTATAATGTGCTTCCCATACATTGGTTACTGAATTGAATACGCCAAACTGTTCTTCTCCATTTAAAGTAAAGTTTGGTGCATCTGTAGCTGCTGGCATAGTCACCGTAATATCGAATGAGGAAGCCGAAGCTGCACATTGATTATTTACAATTGCTAATGGTGCTGGCAATGGTGGTTGTAATAAGATGATATCTTCGGATACGTTAAACGTACACCCTCTAGAATCAATCACCCAAATATCATAAGCAATACCGGCTAAACTCCCTGGTAATACTGCCGTATTGGCGGTCGTAAAGTCATCTGAAGTATCACCTGGAGTCAATGTTCCATCTTTATCTGGAGTAGTTCCTGCAGGTACAAATGCGTAACTGTAAGGTCCGCCTGCACCGCCACTACCACGCACGGTCAATTGACCTAAGGCGTTACAATTTGCTGGTATATTAGAAACAATATCAAGATTAGGCATGTTCAAAATAACATCTATAATTGTGGCATCTGTACACGTATCATCATCGGTTACCCGTATGGTATATCTTCCTGGTGCAATATCAAAAGCTCCAGAATAAGAAGACCCTACTCCACCAGTTAATCCTGTTTGAGTATCTGTTTGTAAAACAGTATCTGTCAATGGATCTATTAAATCTATCGTAATATTAGGTCCGGTAAATTCAGTGACTGTAAATTCTGTTCTACCATTCCCTGCATCATCACAAAATGCTGTAGGCGATGTTGCTACAATATCTAAAGGTGTTGGTCCTGCGATAGGCGGAATTTCTTCAAAATAAATACATCCCGTATCTGTATCTGTAATTTCTACAATATAGGTAACACCAAATTGCATTCCGTTAAAAGTATGTCTCCTTGGAGGTGCATTTGGAGTAACTGGTGCAGCGGTATCACTGGCCAATCGAATTAAGAATGGTCCTGTTCCTCCAATAATTGTTACCGTATTAGAAAAACCTGCCGCATTACACACAGGTAATGGAACCGGATCGGGCACCACAGATACATCTAATTGTTCTATGGTTACCGCATCTACATCACTACAGCCCAAAGCATCTACGGTTCTAACCGTGTAATCTCCGGCAACTAATAATGGATCTGAAATAGTTTCTACCGTACTTGTTGTTGGTCCTACTCTTAAAATTTCTACTCCAAAACTATTATAAACAACATAGGTAAACTCGGGAGTACCATCGGTTACTCCTGTAATTTCAATAGTTCCTGAACTAACTCCCGCCGGGCTACAAGTAGTATTGGTTGCGGTTACCGTTGCTTCTGGAGCAGGACTAATTGCTGATGGAATGGTAACTGAGTTTCCTAAAGTAACACAACCTCTTGCATCACGTACGGTATAATCATACGTACTTCCTGCAGTTAATCCTGTATATACGGTTTGAGATGTATAGGTTCCTGTATTTCCAAAATCAATTTCAAAAGGAGGTATCCCACTTGTTGCATCAGGAATAATTTGTACTCCTCCACTATTTGGATCCCCACAACTTGCTGGTATTACCGAATCAGTTGCTATAATATTTGCAGGATCTTCTACCTCTAAAGGTTCAGAAACCGCAATACAACCTTCATTATCTGTTACTCTAAAGATATAATCTCCTCCTGCCGTTACAGGATATAAGAATGAATTTGAAGTAAATGGTTGGAAGGCTCCAAAAGTAGCTCCATTATCAGCACTCACTTGGTATTGCTTTGGCGATGCATTCGATAAATAGCCATTAGAAATATTCACGCGGATTTCTCCTGGCGCTCCTCCACAAGGAATCTCTGTTTCTACAGCAATGCTCACTCTTAATTGTGCATTGATGGTAAGCTGTACCGTATCTGTACAGTTATTGGCATCTCTTACTTCAAACGTATGTGTACCTGGAGTTAAGTTTGTAAAACTCGGACTCGCTTGATAGGTGCCATTATTAATTCTATATTCATAACTACCTCCTCCTCCAGTAGCTGCTACCGTAGCAGAAGCTCCGGCAACTGGCTCATAACATAAACTTGATGATGCTATAGAAATAGTTGGAGAAGTAAGTGGTGTTAATTGAAATTCAAATGTAGTGGTACACCCTTCTGCATCTTCTACAGATAAAATATAAGGTGTAGCTGGCGTTGATGCCTGCGTTAAATTACCAAAGGTTCTATTAGACGTTGGTCCTGCTATTGCGCCATTCGGACTTTCTAAAGTATATCTATAGCTGCCCCAGCCTCCTGTAGTATTTGCTACTACACGGCCTATATTACCATTAGCACAACTCATGGCTGTTACTGTTGGTGTTAATGTAATTGCTGCAGATTCTTCTACAGTTACTGAAGCGGTATCTGTACATCCTGTATCACCATCTGTAACGGTAATCGTATACGTACCTGCGCCTCTAGAAGAAATATCTACTTGCGCAGCACTTTGTAGAGCACTCACAGGCTCTGCATTGATTTGGTAAGTATAATTAGTACTAAAACCGTCAATTATAAATGCGCCACTACCGTCACTAGCACCATTACATACTTTTAAATCTCCTCCTGCTTTTGCACGTGCTCTGATTGAGCTGATAACTACTGGAGTAAAACTTTCTGTATAAATACATCCATTAGCATCTGTAATTCTAAATATATATGTCGTAGATGTACTTAACCCTGTGAACGTATCATTACCTCCATTATTTACGGTACCAGGACTTATAATACTATAATTAGTTATTGCTGCGCCACTCGTAGGTGTTAATTGAAGATCTGTTGTTCCAGAAGCACAATTAATATTACTTTGAAGAAAATCTAAATTTGTTGGTGGATCTACTTGATCTATTACAATTGGTGTCAGTTCTAATCTACAACCACTATTATCTCTTATGATAGGCGTATACGTTCCTGCTGCTAAGTCAGAATAGAGTTGTGTTGTTGTAAAATTAACACCATCTACGCTATATTCATATCCACTACCAGAACCGCCACCTGCTGCTCCAAATTGAATGCTACCGCCGTCGGTGCCTCCTATTCCATCACACGTTTCATCTCCTAATTTTGTAGCTGTTCCCGTAATACTCGCATCACTTGTTACAGATACTGATGGTAAAATCATCGTACAAGAAAAACTTCCTTGCTCATATCTAACTTCTAAATTGTTATAAGTACCGTCTACTACAGAAATCTGAGTAGAAGCTACCCAAGGATCTGTTGTTTGTGTTCTAAAGGATAAATTATATCCTTTAGCATCAGATACATTGAAATTTATTTTGGCACCCCCATTGGTACAGGTACCATCTACCCCTGATGCCGAAACTACAGGTGGTGTTAGTTCTTTTACGTTTGCTGAAGCTGTTATGGTACAGCCATTTCCATCTGTAATTAAAAAATTATAATCTCCTGAAGCGGTAACTGTATAGGTGGTTTGTCCTGTATATGAAGGACTCACTGTAGGGCCACCATTTACTGTAAATGTATATGGTGAAGCACCACCTGAGGTACGCACAGTAATATCTACACTGGTAATATCTGAACAACCAAAACTACTATTCACTTCGGTAGAAGCAGAAAGTGCTACTAATCCATCTCCAATTACAATAGGATTTCCGCTAGTATCTACATCTTGTCTTGGAGCAGAAATTCCATTTGCTGCGTCGGCCTTACACTGTTGTGTCTCTACTTGTACGCTATAGGTACCAAAACCTACAGCAGCAAAATTGTAGGTATCACTCGCAATAAATGACGTGAATTCTTGAGGGAATCCACTACTATCTAATAAGGTATATTTATAGGGACCAGGAACATCGTTTACCTGCACTGCAATACTACCATTTTCTCCAAAACATTGCGCATCAACAACCGTAACATCAATATCAATTTCTCTGGATTCTATTTCTATTGGCTCGTAAGGATACTCACAAGTATTTGGCGTATTTTTTAATCTGGCCTTAACGGTATAAATACCTGGAGTTAAATTATCAAAAATTGCTCCTTGCCATGCGCCAAAACCACTACCATCATTAATGGCATATTCATACGCACTTGACAAGTTAGTTACTTGTATTCTACCTGCAACGCCACAAATATAATCACGTTTAACATAGGTCTGACTAATGGTACTTTTCTTTACCTTAATATAATATGGAGCACCTCCATTAACACTTACCCTAAACTCTGCTCCTGTTCCTGCGGGAACTGAACTTGGATCTATCGTTAATGTAGGAGAAGTCCCTGCGGATACCCATGCAGTGGAACAGGTATAGGTTGGACATTGTAAATCAACATTAAAACTAGGACAAGAACCTACCGTTAAGCGTTCCCAATTATAAGAACTATATGGCTGATCTAAAATAATAACACGAGAATCAAAATCACCACATAAATTAAACCGTGATAGTGTAGCCCCATCATTTGTACAGGTAACAGTTTCATCGGCATTTGCTACAACGGTCGCGAAAAAAGGTGCTGCTGCGAGAGCATTTTCTGTTTGTTCAGAATTAAGTTGTGATTGATTCTGTTCTAGAGCTTCCTTTTTTGTAAAACTTTCTTCAATAGAAGAAACTATATCCGCAGAAAATTCTCCGATATAGTTAAAAATTTTGGTCTCAGCCAATATTGAAGAGAAAACGAAAAAGAAAACAAGAAGTACTAAAAAGTACCAAGATTTTCTTGATTTTTTGGATAGCATAGTTACGTAGGTTATTTGTGAAAATTGTAAGACTTGGGATCAACAATAATCGTATGTGTAATTGTTTATACTTAATATTTCTGTTTTTCTTTAAAATAAACTTTAAATCCTTATATATAGCTTAAACGCAAAGGTATGAAAAATAGTATTATTGACCTCTATTTTATCGATGTAGCGCTAGGTATCAGTATACTACAAGACCCGTAAACAGGGTATAAAATCGAAAAAAACCTATGTTGGAGCTAAAGTCATTTATCGATGAAACACTTATTTCATTGGGTAGACCAGCACTCGCCAGCGGTAGATAAACCGTAAAGTACGTTCAAAAGGACTTTTTAAGAGCAAAATCTTAAAAAATGAAATTTTCTACACTATTTAGCTTGGTTTATTAGAATAACTAGAAGTCCTAAAGATGAAAATGACCGTGTTAACAGCACGCCTAATTAAGCCGATTGTAGGTATAGAAACTTTGAAGAGTTAATAGGCTATTTGAAGAAGAATTACAAACAAAAAACGTTCATAAAATTGTTTTATCAAGTAGAATAAAACGACTTTATGAACATCTATGGAACAACTTAATGACTATAATCTATGTACCTAGAATATAGCAATTCAAGATTATTATTTTACTTTATAAGCTTCTGTAGCATCATGAACAGAACCGTGTATTTTAAGGAGTTTTTCTGCTTCGTCATATGAAATGGCCAATGCTTCCATGAGGTATCTTGTACCTCTATCTACTAGCTTATCATTACTTAGCTGCATGTTTACCATTTTATTTCCACGCACTCGACCAATTTTAATCATTAATGCTGTAGAAATCATATTTAGCACTAATTTCTGCGAGGTACCACTTTTCATTCGTGTACTTCCCGTTACAAACTCTGGACCCACATTAACCGCTATAGGAATTTCTGCTGCTTCCACTAATGGAGAACCTGGATTGTTTGTTATACAAGCAGTCAATATACCATTAGCTCTGGCTTCATAAATACCGCCTATTACATAAGGTGTCGTTCCTGAAGCTGCAATTCCCACTAAAACGTCATCTTTCGTAATTTGATGTTCTTTTAAATCTAGCCATGCTTGCTCCGCATTATCTTCTGCATTTTCTACGGCCTTACGGATAGCAATATCACCACCCGCAATAATACCTACAACCCTTTCATGAGACATACCAAATGTTGGTGGTATTTCTGAGGCATCTAATATCCCTAATCTTCCACTCGTACCAGCTCCTATATAAAATAGGCGCCCTCCTTTTTCAAAACGTAAGGCAAGTTCATCTACTAATTTGGTTATTGCAGGAATAACTAAATGAACAGCAGCTGCTACTTTTTGATCTTCTCGGTTAATATTCTCTAATAATAATTGAGTATCCATTTGCTCCAAATTGTCATAATTTGAGGCTGTTTCTGTAATTTTTTTATAATTCATAGGTTTATAACAAACGAATGTCTTGTTTTCTAAAATTGTCTAATAAAGTATGTTTGGGGTCAATCTCTGTAATCATTGTGTTAATCGCATTAATCTCACACGTTTTATACCGATGCTTAGAATTTAATTTTTCTGATATCAGCAAAAGTACAGTTTTCTTCGAAGCTTTTATGATTGCTTTTTTTACTTGCACGCTTTCTAGGTCAAATTCTGTTAAACCATAATCTACAGCTACATAACCAGTACCAATAAAACTATAATCTAAGGTAATTTCCGATAACTGATGAATAGCACTCGCTCCAATAGCTAATTGAGATTCTTTTGATAACCTTCCACCGATAAATAATACATCTACCCCCTTCTTAGTTAACAGTTCCATGGCTACTGCAAGGCTTGTTGTAAAACATGTAAGCTCTAATTTATTAGGGATTGCCTTAGCGAGTTCCAAACAAGTTGTTCCTCCATGAATAAGAATAGTACTCCCTGAACTTATCAAGGACAACGCCTTTTTTGCTATAATTATTTTATTCTCTTGAGCATAAATATTTTTGTTAGTGGTTGCATAATTGGTGAACCCTAATGCGATAGCGCCCCCATGTACTTTTTTTAACTGCTCCTCTGCATCCAATTCTTTTACATCTCTTCGAATGGTATCAATAGAGACTCCTAATTGCTCCGCAATATCTGTAAGCAGTACACGATTGTGCAGCACTACTTCATTAAGAATAAACTTGTGACGTTCTTCTTTTAACATGTTAATTAATGGTTTTAATCTGTGAAAAGATACGACAAATATAAATACAATTTTGCTGTTTTATGCAATTAAAATTAATTAAAAATAAAAAACAGCAAAAAACAGCAAATTCCATTTTTTTGTTTAATTTTGGGTGACACGCTATTACAATTTATTTTAATAAAGACAATTAAAGCCCGACAAATTATGCCTGCAACACCCGAAAGAGATTCTGAAGTTATCAAATTTGAAAAAATCAATACTATAGTCCATGACAGCTCTGAAGATGCCTCTTTATATGTTTCTGAAGAGATTATCAAACTTATAAAAGAAAGGCAAAAAGAAGGCAAAACTGTTGTATTAGGATTAGCTACTGGTTCTACGCCAACTAAAGTATATGATTACTTAGTACAAGCTCACAAAGAAGATGGTCTAAGTTTTACTAATGTAATTACGTTTAATTTAGATGAGTATTTCCCCATGCATGCGGATTCTATTCATAGCTATGTGCGTTTTATGAATGAGCATTTATTTGATCATATTGATATTAAAAAAGAAAATGTTCATATACCAGACGGAACCAGAACTTTAGAAAACGTAAAAGCATTTTGTGAAGCTTATGAAGAAAAAATCGAAAAATCTGGCGGAATAGATATTCAAATATTAGGGATTGGCAGAACAGGACACATAGGATTTAATGAACCGGGCTCCTCTCTCTCTAGTAAAACACGTGTAGTTAGATTAGATAAAGTTACTCTATTAGATGCTGCAAGTGATTTTTTTGGGTTAGAAAATGTACCTTCTAAAGCCATAACTATGGGTGTGGGAACCATAATGGCCGCAAGAAGAATTATTTTAATGGCTTGGGGAGAAGGAAAAGCACAGATTATAAAGCAAGCTGTAGAAGGAGAAATTAGAGAATCTATTCCTGCAACATTCTTACAGCAACACGGTAATTGTGATTTTATTTTAGACAGCGCTGCCGCATCTGCACTCACCAGAATGCACAATCCGTGGTTAGTGAGTGAGTGTACGTGGACCGATGATTTGATTAAGAAAGCAACCATATGGCTTTCTGAGAAATTAGACAAAGCCATCCTGAAACTCACCAACGAAGATTATAGTGAACACGGAATGGGAAGTTTAGTCGCAGATATAGGCTCCGCAGAAAATATTAATCTAAAAGTATTCAACACCTTACAAAGAACCATAACCGGTTGGCCAGGTGGTAAACCAAATGCTGACGATAGTAATAGACCAGAACGTAAAGGCCCCTATCCAAAAACGTCTTTAATCTTCAGTCCACACCCAGATGATGATGTTATCTCAATGGGAGGAACATTATTACGCTTAGTAGATCAAGGACATCATGTTCATGTTGCCTATCAAACGTCAGGAAACATAGCTGTTTTTGATGATGAAGTAATTCGTTTTCTAGATTTTGCTCTAGAAGTACAACCAGAGAACAAAGAAATACAAGTACAGTTTGATAAAATAAGAGGCTTTCTAAAAAATAAAAAACCTGGGGAAATTGATAGTCCCGAGATACAGCGTATAAAAGGACTCATCAGGAAAGGCGAAGCATTGTCTGCTTGCAGATACTGTGGTGTTCTTGAAGAAAATGCACACTTTCAAAACCTTCCTTTCTATGAAACGGGTACCGTTAAGAAAAAACCACATTCTCAGGAAGACATTCAACTAACCTACGATTTATTAAATAAAATAAAGCCTACACAAGTTTTTGCCGCTGGAGATTTGTCTGATCCCCATGGTACACACAGAGTATGTCTAAAGGTTGTTTTTGAAGCCCTTTCTCAACTTAAGAAAGATAAAGTAGAATGGATTAAAGATTGTTACCTGTGGTTATATCGTGGAGCGTGGCAAGAATGGGATATTGCAGATATGGAAATGACTATTCCAATAGGTCCCAAAGACATGCAGCGTAAAAAGAATGCCATTTTCAAACATCAATCTCAAAAAGATGCAGCCATGTTCCCTGGAAATGATGAACGCGAATTCTGGCAACGTGCCGAACAAAGAAATAAAGAAACCGCAAGAAAATATAATGCCTTAGGCCTTGCAGAATATGAGGCGATGGAAAGCTTTGTTCGCTATAAATTTTAATATTAACTAACTAACTCACTTTTATGATGAAAAAAATGCAACTCGTATTCTCATTTTTTCCGATGCTCTTATTTGCTCAAGGCCTGCTTGCGCAAACTACCGTAGTATCAGGTACAGTAAATATCAGATAATCCTACTTCATAATAATAATTAGTGTTTTGTGAGTTGATTTTTAAAGATGCCCAGTCACAACCTAGTTGTACTGGGTTTTTTAAAAAATTAGAATACCTTAGCTTAGCTTATAAATCATGGAATGAATAAAATAGCATTATTAATACTATTCTTACTACTTACCTCCTGCGCCTCTCGCAAGTCTAAATTACCTGAGAAAGAATTTAGAGGTTTTTGGGTGGCTACGGTTGTCAATATCGATTGGCCAAAAAATGGAATTGATGCCATAGAGAAGAAAAAAGAAGATTTTCTGAAAATTTTAGACTTTTACGATGAGCTTAATTTTAATACGGCCATCGTTCAAATACGAACTGCTGGAGATGCTTTTTATCCTTCTGATTTTGCTCCTTGGTCTACATACTTAACAGGAAAACAAGGTCTCGCACCAAATACCGACGAAAACATCTTAGCATGGATGATTGCTGAAACGCATGAAAGAGGCATGGAATTTCACGCTTGGTTAAATCCATACAGAGCAACTTTTGATTTAAAAACCGACCTTTTAGATGAACAGCACGACTTTTTTTTGCATCCAGATTGGATGTTAAAATATGGTAAGAAATACTATTACAATCCAGGAATACCTGAGGTACAAGACCATATGGCTGCCATCATCCAAGAAATTGTAACAAACTATACTATTGATGCTATTCATTTTGATGATTATTTTTATCCTTATAAAATAGCCGACGAAACTTTTGATGATACAGAGACTTTCCATACTTATAAACTGCCACAACAAACTTTAGAGGATTGGAGACGAAGCTCTATAGATTCTCTAATTCAAAAAGCCCATTTGGCTATAAAAAAAGAAAAACCTTGGGTACAATTTGGCGTTAGTCCATTTGGTGTATGGAAAAATAGTTCTACAGACTCCAGAGGATCTGATACTCAAGCAGGACAAACAACCTATAATGACCTCTATGCTGATCCATTGCTATGGATGCAAAAAGGTTGGATAGATTATATTATACCACAGGCTTATTGGAGCATAAGCCTACCAGTAGCGTCTCACAAAACAATTATGGAATGGTGGGCAGAAAACACTCCAAATACTAATCTTTACATGGGCAACGGTCCTTATAAAATAAGAAATAACAGTGATAAGGCATGGGATCATAAAAAAGAACTCCCAAATCAAATAAAGCTAGGTAGAGCAACTCCAAACATACAAGGAAATGCTTTTTTCAGCGCAAAAAGCCTTATGAATGATCATGAGGATGTTGTGAAAATATTAAAAAAGAAATATTACCAACAAATCGCTTTAAATCCTAGTGCAACTTACAAAACTACCCAAATCGTTAATACTCCAAAAATAGCGCGTATAGTTCTTAAAAATGCTGTTGCAAACGTTCAATGTAGTAGCTTGGAAGACTTTAGATATGCTTTGGTATTTAATATCAAAAAAACCAAAGAACCATCAATCAAATTAAAAAAGTTAGTCAGTGCTAAAATTCCGCTTTCCTTAAACTCTTTAGTGCTTCCTATAAACCTGGTAAAAAAGAATACGGCTTTAGTATTTATCGATAAATTCGGACAAGAAACACCACCTATTATTTTAAATTTAGACCAAACAATACAGCATGATTAAAAAAGACAAAGGAGCATGGGCCTGGGTACCTATTTTATATTTTACACAAGGGTTACCTTATGTTTTAGTAGTAACGGTTTCTGTCATCATGTACAAAAAGTTAGGCGTCAGAAATGAAGATATTGGCTTATATACTAGTTTACTATACCTTCCATGGGTTTTAAAACCATTCTGGAGTCCGTTAGTCGATTTAAAAAGTACCAAAAGAAATTGGTTTCTAGGCATGCAATTGCTTATTGCCTTGGCACTTTTCGGTGTAGGCCTAAGTATTCCTACCAATATGTTTTTTACCACTACCCTAGCCTGCTTTTGGATGGCTGCTTTTGCATCAGCAACTAATGATATAGCATCAGATGGGTACTATATGTTGGGCTTGACCGAAAAAAAACAATCCTTTTTCGTAGGTCTAAGAAGTACTTTTTACCGTCTTGCGATGGTTACTGGAGAAGGGTTAATTGTTTTTGGAGCAGGGTTTTTAGAAGAAAAATATGGCGATTCTGCCAAAGCTTGGAGTATAACCATGACCGCTACAGCGGTATTAATGCTTGCGTTGACAGTCGCTAACTTTTTTGCAAGTCCCAAATACGAATCGGCAACAGAAGAGCACCTTGAAAAACCGGAAGGTTTCCTACAGATTTTCAAAAGCTTTTTTAAGAAACCACAAATAGGGATTGCTTTGGCGTTTATACTTACCTATCGGTTGGGGGAATCACAGTTGGTAAAAATGTCTTCACCTTTTCTACTCGATACTGTTGAAAAAGGAGGCTTAGGCTTTACTACAAAAGAATTAGGAATTGTTTTAGGAACCATTGGAGTTGTAGCCCTTACGGTGGGGGGTATTTTAGGTGGTATACTTATTTCTAAAGATGGACTAAAAAAATGGATGCTCCCCATGGTATTATCCTTAAACGTGCCTAACTTTTTCTATGCTATTCTTGCGGTAACAAAAACCACCAATATTATCGCCGTATCTGCTACCATTGTATTGGAAAAATTTGGCTACGGATTTGGTTTCGCAGCCTTTCTTATGTACTTGATTTATATCGCTAGCGGAAAATCTAAAACCTCTCACTATGCTATTGCAACAGGATTTATGGCATTAGGAATGATGCTTCCTGGAATGATTAGCGGTTTTATGCAAAGTTGGTTGGGCTACGGCGGGTTCTTTATTTGGGTAGTCATAGCTGCGCTTCCCTCTTTATTTTTATTGAAATATTTAAAATATCCGGCAGATTTCGGAAAAAAAGATGCCTTAGAACATGAATAACATGATCAGTTATCACAACGCTACAACAGCTCTTTCTATATCAGAAAAAGTAGGACAGTTTTTTATGCCTGCTGCATTCATCAATGACACGGAAGAAGAAATTAAGCGTATAGAAAAAAGTATATTAGAGGATGGTATCGGAGGCTTATGCTTTTTTCATAGCCGCGCTAGTGCCGCAACAAATTTTGAGGGACATAAAAAAATTACCTACAATGAGAATAGCTTTCAAACCTTAAAAAAACTAATCAAACGCTATCAAAACATAGCCAAACATCCACTTTTAATTAGCATAGATGCAGAGTGGGGCTTGGCAATGCGTATTGAAAATACACCGCAATATCCTTATGCCATTACCTTGGGGGCATTACAGCGTAATGAAGATTTAATTTTTACCCTAGGTAAACAAATAGCTAACGATTGCAAAGCCGCAGGAATCCATTGGAATTTAGCGCCGGTAGTAGATATTAACAATAATGCCAATAACCCTGTTATTGGTTACCGTTCTTTTGGCGAAAACAAATTTTTAGCGACCTTAAAAGCTGCAGCTTTTATCAAAGGCACAGAAATGGAAGGCGTACTTACCTGCATCAAACATTTTCCTGGCCATGGCGATACCGCTATAGATTCGCACTTAGGGCTACCGTTAATAGAAAAATCTAAGGAAGAACTCGTAAAGAATGAACTGTTTCCTTTTCAACAATTGATTAATGAAGGGGTAGATAGTATTATGGCGGGGCACTTATCTATTCCTGCTTTAGCAGATGGAGATACCATCCCTTCTAGTTTATCTAAAAAAATGTTGAAAGATTTATTGCGGGATGAAATGAAGTTTAAGGGCGTTGTTATTTCCGATGCCTTGAATATGCATGCAGTAGCAATGAATTACCCTACTAAAGGAGCATTAGAATGGGTAGCTTTTGATGCAGGTAATGATGTATTATGTTTTTCAGAGAATGTAACCGCAGGGGTACAAACCATTTTACAAAATGCTACAGCAACACAAATTGAAGAAAGTTTCAAGCGGATTTGGGCATTAAAAGAAAAAGCAATCAAGAAGAGCAGTGAAAAAATTGAATTATCTGAGGCTGCTCCTTTAAATGCGTTAATTGCAAAAGAAAGCCTAACGCTTTACAAAGGCGGATTGACTGGTTTCAAGTCACAAAAATTCATCGGAATAGCATTGGGCGCAACAAAACATACTTTTTTTAATAGTATTGCTAAAGAATTAAATTTTGATACTCTTGAAGGCATTCAAGATGCATCACACGTATCTGCATATGATCATGTATTGATCGCCTTATATCCGCCAAAGGCGAAACCTGCCAATTTATTTGATCTTTCTGAAGAAGAGATTGCATTTATACAGGCACTTATGGCATCAAAAAATGTGGTACTCTACCTTTTTGGAAATCCGTATGTATTAAATCATATATCCATAGAAAAGGCACAAGCTGTAATCATTGCTTATCAAAATTTTGATGTGTTTCAAGAGAACGCTGCGCAGCATTTTTTAGGAAAACATCTCGCAGTAGGAAAAATACCTGTTACCATCAAAAACAAACTTTAAGATGAAAATATTTAAAATTATAGGGGTAATGTCTGGCACTTCTTTAGACGGTTTAGACTTAGCCTATTGCCATATCTGGGAAGCAAATAACACCTGGCAGTTTGTTATACAGGCCACTAAAAATGTTCCGTATACTTCGGAAATGGAGCTAAAACTTAAAGATGCCATTTTCTTGCCTGCGACAGAACTATTAGAATTTCATAACACTTATGGTTCTTGGCTAGGCCAACAAGCAAAAGCCTTTATAGAAGAACGTAATTTAGCGGTAGATTATATTGCTAGCCATGGCCATACGACGCATCATCAACCACAAAGGGGACTTACCTTTCAAATTGGATCTGGACAGCATATTGCCAATGAGAGTGGAATTGAAGTTATATGTGATTTCAGAACAAATGATGTCGCGCTAAGTGGTCAAGGAGCACCACTAGTACCCATTGGAGATCAATTACTATTTCATACGTATGACTTTTGTTTAAACCTTGGTGGTATTAGTAATATTTCTTTTAACCTTGATCAAAAAAGAGTAGCATACGATATAGGCCTTGCCAACATGGGACTTAACTACAGCACTAGAAAGGCTGGCTTTGCATATGATGACGGAGGTAAACTAGCTAAAAAAGGCAAGATTAACCAGCCAATGCTTAAAGCGCTTAATAGTTTAGAATTTTATGATTTGCCTTTTCCAAAATCTATTGGGTATGAATGGTTTGTTGAAAAAGTAAAGCCTATTATAGATGTTACAGAAGATACGATTGAAAATATTCTGCACACCTCGGTACTACATGTTTGCGAAAAAGTTGCAGCAGATGTCCTTAAAAATGCTACGAAACCAAAAAGTACTTTATTAGTTACTGGAGGGGGAGCTTTGAACACTTTTTTAATTGAAAAGCTACAAGAAAAGCTAGGTGATACCGTAGAAATCGTTATCCCTTCACAAACAATTATAGCCTATAAAGAGGCCTTAATCTTTGCCTTAATGGGCGCGCTTCGTATTCAACAACAAACGAATGTATTGTGTTCTGTGACGGGAGCCAAAAAAGATTCTTGTAGTGGCGTAATGTACCTACCAAGTTAAAATTTTGCCTATTTATATGTATATAAACTAATATCTTAAGATATTTATAAATAATTAAAGCCGAATTTCATTAAAATACATTTATTAATTAAATTTATAATTAAAAAACTCCCCAAGGTTATAGTGGTACTTTTTTGCTGAATAGCTGTTCATAAACTATCCGGCATTGTAACATGTAGTTCAGACCTAACCATAAAACAAACAAATACGCAAGGACTGAAAACCCTAAAAGGGTAATAAAAAATTAAAATAGGCAGTGCAATGAGTAATTATCACATCAAACATTTAGAAGAATATTTTCAAGTCTATAGAAAATCTGTCCGCAATCCTGAAGCTTTTTGGGAGGAAATAGCCGAAGAACATTTTTTATGGCGAAAAAAATGGGATAAGGTATTACGTTGGGATTTTTCTAAACCAGAAGTAACATGGTTTGAAGGGGCACAACTAAACATTACAGAGAATTGCATTGACCGACATTTAGCGACAAGAGGAGAAAAAACAGCCATTATTTTTGAACCCAATAATCCGGAGGAAGAAGCGCAGCATATTAGCTATTATCAATTACATGATAAAGTTTGCCGTATGGCCAATGTATTGAAAGAAAAGGGTATAAAAAAAGGAGATCGGGTATGTGTGTACTTACCTATGATTCCAGAATTAGCGGTTACTATTCTTGCATGTGCAAGAATAGGCGCCATACATTCTGTTGTGTTTGCCGGCTTTTCTTCCAATGCTTTAGCTACCAGAATAAATGATTCTGATTGTAAAATAGTCATTACGTCAGACGGTTCTTATCGCGGAAATAAATCAATAGATTTAAAAGGAATTGTAGACAAAGCTTTAGAAGAATGTCCTGGTGTAGCCCATGTATTGGTAGCAAAACGCACCAAAAGTACTATTGGAATGAAGAATGGTCGTGATGAATGGCTACAACCTCTTTTAGATGCCGCTTATGGAGATTGTGTTCCGGAAATTATGGATGCTGAGGATCCGTTATTCATATTATATACCTCTGGCTCTACTGGGAGACCTAAAGGAATGGTGCATACCACTGGAGGTTACATGGTTTATACCGCATACACTTTTAAAAATGTGTTTCAATACCGTGAAAATGATGTGTATTGGTGTACAGCAGATATTGGTTGGATTACTGGGCACTCGTATATCGTGTACGGCCCATTAGCCAATGGCGCCACTACGCTTATGTTTGAAGGGGTACCCTCCTATCCAGATTTTGGGCGTTTCTGGGAAGTCATAGAAAAACATAAAGTAAATCAGTTTTACACAGCTCCTACTGCTATTCGCGCTTTAGCAAAACAAAATTTAGAGTTTGTAGAAAATCATGATTTATCTAGTTTAAAAGTATTGGGTTCTGTAGGAGAACCTATAAATGAAGAAGCTTGGCATTGGTATAATAACAACGTAGGGAAAAAGAAAAGCCCCATTGTAGATACTTGGTGGCAAACAGAAACAGGGGGAATTATGATTACCCCTATTCCCTACGTAACCCCAACTACACCTACCTATGCTACCTTACCTTTTATAGGCATACAACCCGCATTAATGGATGAAGAAGGCCATGAGATTATGGGCAACCAAGTAGAGGGTAGGTTGTGTATTAAATTTCCTTGGCCTTCAATGGCAAGGACTATTTGGGGAGATCACGACCGCTATAGAGATACTTATTTTACGGCTTATAAAAATAATTACTTTACCGGCGATGGCGCGCTACGCGATGCTGTAGGTTATTACCGAATTACAGGGCGTGTAGATGATGTAATTATTGTTTCTGGACACAATCTAGGAACAGCACCAATTGAAGATGCTATAAACGAGCATCCAGCGGTAGCTGAATCTGCTATTGTTGGTTTCCCACATGATATAAAAGGAAATGCCCTATACGGTTATGTTATTCTAAAAGAAACAGGGGAGACTAGAGATCGCGATAATTTAAGAAACGAGATTAACCAGCAAATCACAGAACATATTGGTCCAATTGCTAAGTTAGATAAGATTCAGTTTGTTTCCGGTTTACCAAAAACTCGAAGCGGAAAAATTATGCGTCGTATTCTACGTAAGATTGCAAGCAATGATGTTTCTAATTTAGGAGACACGAGTACCTTACTAAACCCAGAAGTGGTTCAAGACATTATTGACAACGTGGTTTAAAGAACAATTTTCAAAAAACCATGAACAAGAAAACACCCGTATATTTTTGGCTATGCGTTACATAAAGCGCATAGCCAAAAATTTATAACGTGCAGCTGAAGTATTATCTTTTTTTTCTGGAAAAACAAGATTTGTCAATGTTAACATTTCTTTATTATAGCGGTGTCATATTTACCATTTTTAGCCAAGCTTTTACCTTTTAGAACTTTGCCCCTATCGCGATCTTTGTTAAAAAAATAACTTATGAGCGATGTAGCAAAATGCCCCACTTGCGGTAGCATTTCTAAAATAAAGGAAAAAGATGGTCACATTACGTATGCTGCAGTACAGGATGAACAGGCTTTAAAAAAAATTGGTCAGCTTAAAAAAGCCTTGGAAAAATTTAAACAAAAAGCAGAAGCACTAGAGAAAGAAGTTCAAGAATTGAAGGCCTTAATTTAAAATGAGGTTTATAAAAAAGAACTATGGCTGGTTTATCGTAACTGTTTTAGCCATTCTCCCTTTATTTATTTTAGCAAATTTCTTAGAAGTTGAATACGCATCAGATTTTGCCGTCAGCTTAAAAGAAAGCGCTGAAAACAATGACCAAAGCACTCTAGAACTATTGTATCACATTTCTGGAGAATTTGCTATACGATGGATGACAGCCGTACTTAGTTGCACCCCATTTTTTATTCTATTTGGAGTTACCAATCTTTATGTACGACAAGCCATGGGTATTGCAACGGCAATTTGGAGTATTATTCATTTTATAATTTTTTGTGCTGCGGAAGGGTTTCTTGAAACGTTTACACAAGTAAATTATATGGCGGGGTTTCTAGCCGTATTGTTATTAGTACCTCTGTCTGTTACCTCAAACAGAAAAGCTATGAGACGGCTAAAAAGCAAATGGAAAAAGCTTCAGAGTTTGGCTTATATCATTATACTATTAAGCATCGTACACGTCGCAATATTAGATAAAACATGGATGATCTACGCAATTATTGTAGGCTTAGGTTTTATACTCCGAATACCGCTTATCAAAGCACCAATTATAGCATTCAGAAAAAGGAGGTTAGAATAGCTTAACTTAAATATAAAATTACATCATATGAAAATAGCAGTTACCTCAGCAAGCGGACAATTAGGCGCTTCCATAGTAAAGCATCTCATTGCATTAGTAGGAAAAGATCAGGTTATTGGTATCGCAAGAACTCCAGAAAAAGCGAAGCATTTAGGGGTAGAAATTAGAAAAGGGGATTATAATAATAGAGAAGATTTTAATAATGCCCTTCAAGGTGTATCTACCGTACTACTAGTTTCTGGAATGGACGAGCCTCAGAAAAGAATAGCACAACATCAAAATGTCATTGAAGCTGCAAAAACTCAAGGTGTTCAAAAAATTGTATATACGAGTATCATTGGTAGTGAAGATAATAATGCTTTCAGTCCCGTCGTTCAAAGTAATCGACAGACTGAAAAAGACGTTAAAAACTCTGGACTTCATTGGGTGATTGGAAGAAACGGAATATACATTGAACCCGACTTAGAGTATATACCTACCTATTTAAATGCAGGGGAAATAAGCAATTGTGCGGCAGACGGCAAGTGTGCTTATACGAGTAGAGAAGAATTAGGGTATGGATATGCCAAAATGTTAACGGAAGAAAAGCATAATGGTCAGATTTACAATCTTATTGGAGAAGCAGTAACGCAAACACAACTTACCGAAGCCATTAATACCCTTTACCACACCCATTTAACCTACACGGCTGTATCTGTTGCTGCGTATGCGCAAGAAAGAAAAGAAGCTTTAGGAGATTTTATGGGAACTGTAATTGCAGGTATTTATGAAGGCATAAGAAATGGCGCCAATAATGTTCCTTCAGATTATGTAAGAGCAGCTGGAAGACCCCATAAATCGCTCTTAAAAATGATAGAAAACTACAGACAAAATCACCCTCAAAAATAACATAGATCCTCGTGAGCATTTTAGAACGTATTTTAAAAACCGTAGTATTAGACGAAGCTATTATCACAGAAAAAGTTGCACTTTCTAAGACTGCTTTTAAAATTAGACTTCAAAGTGATAGCATTAAAAACATAAGTTTTATTCCTGGCGCTTTCCTAAGGTTAGGTATTGGCATTGGCAAAGAAGAGTTGTCCATGAAAGATAAAATTAGAAGCTATAGTATATGGGATATTAATAGCACCAGTGGCTATCTAGATCTAGCGATTGCCACCCATAGTGGGGGTATCGGAAGTCAATGGGCTCAAGATTGTAAAGAAGGAGATACGGTGTTTTACAAGTTGAAAAAAGGAACTTTTTTAGCAGATGCTACTGCTGATAGTTACCTTATGATAGGAGACCTTTCTGCACTTTCTCACCTTTATGTGCTCAACAGAGCCGTTGGAGCGGACAAACAGGTAGCTAGCATACTATATAACATCCCAAAAAATGAATGTTTTCCTGATATTGACGGAAACTATCCTTTTGCAGTACAAGGGTTACTGCAAGTATCAACTGAAGAAATTATTGCCAAAATTAAGGACATAGCACCTACACTAAAAGGCTATCAAATGGTATACATTGCTGGTGATAGTAGGGTTTGCATTGCGGCACATTCTTTCTTCAAAAATGAACTAGGATGGAATCCAAAACAGATAAAAACAAAACCTTTTTGGAATCCCGATAAAAAAGGATTGGAGTAATCTTTATACGAAGAATCAAACGAAATTTTCTGCACTTTGCTATCCGTATTTGTCCTGAAGCTCATCTCATAAAACTTCTTAGAATGGCCCCATAATACATCTAATTGACGTAATTTAGAGCGCCATCTGAAGGAATACATTATGAAGGACATGAAAGTAGTTACATTTATAAAAGCGGTTTTAGAACAGATGCCAAAAGCATGGTTGACCACAACCACGCACCGACTAGATATCTACGACGAAAAATTGGCTAAAACTGAATTTTTAATACAATTTGAAGCCTTATTTCAAGCTAATATGGCAAGTCCTTCTGCTTTAGAGGCATTACCTACGGCCTATGATTACATCCGTTTAGGACACCCAATATCTTGTGTTTTAGAATGGACTATTGCCAAATTACACCATTTAAAATCAGAGAATGTCATCAGTTTTTCGTCGAAGACTATGCCAGTACTTGCCATTCTGAGAAAAAATCTACTAGCACACAAAAAAACTAGGATTGTATTCTTAGGAGCACTCCCCTCTTGTTTTGATGCGGAGCTTATAAAAAATGTTTACGGATATACTTTTCAGTTCACCAACATTAAAACTGTAGCAGAAATAACTGCTTTTGAAGGCAGTACCATCTTGCTGGCAGAGCAGGAATTAGGCACAACAATTAGCCATCCAAATATCGATTTCACTGTTAGTCTTCATGCAGAACTGGGGAGTATACTCGTAGTTCACGACAAAAAAAATGAAGCTTATATTTCAGACATACAGCATGTAAGAAGAAGAGAAACTATTGCGATGACGCCATCAAATTCTCTTAAAGCGTTAAAGGCGCTGGTCGCTAAAGCTCCCTTAGAAAATAGTACAAGTATCGTTGCTAAAAATAAAGCAGAAGTTCTCCAATTAATTGCGAGCGTTACAGGAACTACCTCAAAAGCCTTGGTTGCCTCTAGTGGGCTTTCCATTCAATATGCTATTATGATGGGGCTGGTTGATGATGCCCAAGCCAAACACCCGGGAAAACCGATCAAATTTATCGTGCCACCTAATTGTTATGGCGGAACAAATGACCAAGCTAGACGTGTTGCTGCTTGTCTTGACAATGTTGAAGTAGTAGATCTACCTGTAGATGGTGGTCATGATATGATACGTAGTATTGATGCTATTTTAGATGATCTTGCAAAAAAAGATGCGGTACCTTACATTATTGCAGAAATCCCAACTAATCCTAGAGTAGAAGTTCCTGATCTTCAACAATTAAAAGCTGTTTTAATAAAGGAGCGTAAAACTGCAACTGGTGGCATTGCTATAGATCCTGTTTTTATTTTAGATCAAACTTTTTGTCCGAATGTGCTCTTCTTAGGCGAAGGTAAAATTCTATCTTCTGTTAGAACCATTTCGTATGTTAGCGGCTCAAAATTTCCTAGTGGTGGTCAATGTACGGCGGGTTATTGCGTAGCTAATACCAAATCTGATGTATTGCTAAAAAAAATAGAAACTCATCTCATGTTGTGTGATAATGAAGCCACGCCACTTCAATATAAACTATTGGCTACTCAGCTGCCTTCTATGAATCAAAGAATTAGTGCTGCCTATAAAAATACACGAGAATTTGTAAATTTTATACAAACGACTTTACCAGCTGCTAAAATAAATTTTGTCTCAGAATCATTAGCTGCACAAGGGTTTACGCCTTCTGTTTTTTCGTTAGACTTACCTACTAAAGGAACTACGGATAAAGAAAAGGAAGTTTATAAGAGAGCGTTAAATTTGAAATTAATCAATTTGATGATTAACGAAATCCCTGACGAAAGTAAGTTTTGTGTCAGCTACGGACAATTAAAAGGTTGTTATTGGACTGTACCTGCTACTTCTACACAAGGGACTACTAAAGAGGGGGACAAAGACTATATTGTTAGGGCGTCTCTTTCTCCTGATTTAGATTTACAACGTCACAAAGAAGTGTTTTTAAAATTCGTAAAAAGTATATAGCCTTACGAATACTTGTAATACAACTGAACCTAGTATTTATAAACAAATCACTATTTAGAAACTACTAGCATATACAAAATTCCATGGATCATATATTTCAAGTCGTCTATAAAACCTTAAAATGGATTTCTGAAATCTCGGGTATTACCTATCATGAGGTAAACATAATTGTATATTATATGGTAGTCCCTACGCTCTTCATCTTTCTTATCAGTAAGATCCTTAAAGCAAAATCATTGCTTATTGGGTTTATCATCTTTCAATTATTTGTTGTTTTCGTAATTCCTGATTTTGAGAAGTTTGCTACGACGTTATTTGAAGGGTCTGTTAATTTTCTAAATTCTTTTTCTCAAGTGGGCCTAAATTATGTACAGGCCTCTGTTGTTATTTGTGTAATTATACCTACTGCAATACTAGCTGCATTAATGTATTGGAATAAGAAAATAACTCGCAACTAAAAACCATTAAGATTGTTCACTTATAGTCTTCGCTAGATAGCTTGCATCTTTTGATACACCTCCTAAGGTTGCAGAACCACGCGTATACATCCATGGCAGACCAATAAAGTACAGTCCCTCTATATTACTTACACCCCTGTAATTCTTAGGATAATTATTTGCATCTAATTCTAAGCCTTCTATCCATTTAAAATTGGGCCTGTACCCTGTAGACCAGATTATATTTTTAATACTTGAAATTTTCTTAGATTCAAAAATAATTTCTTCTTTTAATGCATCTTTTGTTCTCCCTACTGGGATAACATTTTCCCTTGAAAGAATTTCTTTTACATCTGTACCGATAACCGGTTGTTTAGAAGCATTAATTTTTTTTCCAATCCAACTATACTTAGTATAACTCAAGAACCCAATGAAGGTAAACCACCACCATATTGTTTTTCCTAGAAATTGCTGCGGAATTGATTTTACGGTAGTATCTCCGGAAAAATAAACCGTTCTACTTTTATCTTTAGAGAGTTCGTTTAAAATTTGATATCCAGAATCGCCACCACCCACTACTAAAGCATCTCCTTCTTGTAATTGACTCACTTCTTTGTAGTAATTACTGTGCATTTGTAGAATTCGATCTGAAACCTTGGTATGACAAGGGGGCGTATAAGGAATATGAAAAGGTCCTGTGGCTATAATCACGTTATTGGCCTGAATAACCCCATCTTTATGTGCTACAGAAAAACCTTTATCGGTCTTACGCACCGCCGTTATTAAGGTGTTTAATTGTACGGGAATATTGAATTTCTTTACGTAGGTTTTAAAATAATTGGCCACTTCAAATTTCGTAGGGTAATGGCCTTTGGGCGCATCAAATTTTAACCCAGGTAGGTGATTGTATTCTGTAGATGTAAATAGTTTTAAAGAATCCCATCTATTTAGCCAAGAAGCTCCAATTTCTTCTTCACCATCTACCACTAAAAAGTTTTTGTTCATTTGCTGTAAATGGTACCCCATGGCCAAGCCTGCTTGTGCTCCTCCTATTACAACATAATCTAACTTAGTATTACCCATTAAAACTTATTACAAATTAAGCCACAAAAGTAACCATACTGAGATGAAATCTATAGGTATAATGTCCTTATAAAATAGAAAAGAGCACCAACAGCGCTACCTACCTACGAACATTTTAGATGTCAAAATTCCAAAATTTATTATTTGGCAAAGAGGCTACGAAGGTTTTAGTTTCCTTAGAGCCCTCTATTTGATAAGTTAATTTCCAAGCATGAAGTCCTACCGATAGCGGAAAATAGGTTTGATCTGATCCATATTTTTCATCGCCAATAATCGGAATTCCAAGATGGGCTAATTGTGCTCTAATTTGATGAAACCTTCCTGTTTTAGGTTTTACTTCTAACAGATAACCAAAGTCGTTTTTAGCCATAAGTTTATAACTAAGGTTACAATCTAGCGACTGTTTTGATTTTACAGCGACAATATCAGCCCTTTTTTCTAGGTTGTTTTTTACTAAAAAATTGATCAAAACACCGGTATCTTTTGCGGGTTTATCTTTTACAATTGCCAAATATGTTTTCTGAACTTTTCGGCTACTAAACAATTCATTAAAGGCCACTAAGACCTTTTTTTTCTTTGCGAAGATTAATACCCCGCTGGTAACTCTATCTAAGCGATGAATGACACCTATATACGGTTTTGATTTACGCTTCACTAAGTGCGCAAAAACCTGATCTTCCATCGTATTATTTTCATACGGGTTTTTTTCACTAATGTACCCTGCCGCTTTATTTACAACAATATAATCGTTGCTCTCTTCTATTACTTCTAAATTTGGTAATGACATGCTAATTATTACTTAATAATTTATGTATTTCTGTCTATCTTTCTGATGAACGGGTAATTACAGTTTATATATGGGTTAACACCCATAATTCTACTTCCTCTAACGTGCGCCAATGTTGCGTTCTCTTTGTTTTATCTGAGGCTACTTTTACTGATTTTTTATAACACTTCTCCAATTGAAACCTTCCACCATTTGTCAGTTCCATTTCTACAGGATGCTCTTTTGTTGCTGCTGTTATTTGTCCTAAGTTTGAAAATAAGACCACTAGCCTACCTTGGGGTAATAGCTGTTTTTTTGCTGCTGTAAAAAAGTCTGAGAACAGATTTTTAGGGTAATAAATAGCTTCATCAATGCGGCCTAAATTATGTGCTTGCGGCAACCAAGGTGGATTAAAAACAATAAGTTCTGTCTGTTTTTCAAATTTTCCAAATAATGAACCCTGGTCTAACGTTATTTTTCTAGACAATTTTGTAACGCCCATAAACTCTGTTAACCCAACAATTGCATTAGGATTGGTATCCGTTCCGAAAACATTTTGAAAACCATACTTAATCATTTGAAGCGATAGTATACCACTGCCTATTCCAATATCTATCGCAGATTTTTTAGCGCCATCATAGCGTTTTAACCACTGATCAAAAAGTAATAAATGATCAAAACGCGTTGGAAAATAAACGCCGTAATACGGATGCATTTTATTTCTCAATACAGGAACCGAAATGCCGTTTTCATACCATTGCCAAGCACTATTTAATCCTTGTACTTGAGGCAAAGGTAATAGAAAATCGCTTATTTCTGGATATAACTTTACTAACCAGCCAATAGACGGTGCTTTTTTTATCGTCAATTTATGAGCGACAATTTCTACTAGAATTAGATTAGATAGTTTTTGGTATGTAGCACGAAATTTGCGTTGTTCTTGGAAAGAATCATTAGGAAACTTTTTTTGAAGATAATGTTTCAATTCTTTTAAAAGAACGAGTCCATTGCTATAAAAAGCTGTTATAAGCACAGGATTACCTGATTCTAGCGTTTTAATTGTGCGCTTTATATCCGTTGCTCTATGAAATAATTCTAATGGTGTTTGTATTACAATAGGCTCTGGCTTGCTAATCTTTATAGCTGTGTTCATAGTTAAAATTTAAAGTTTTTACGGACTAATGTTTACTCAATTATCCTTGTAATAAGAAAGGAATGCGTGAGGGATTGCAGTATAAATCCCGCAGCCCGATTCCGATACTTCGGGAGCGGTGCGAGGAATTGAAACGAAAAGCCCGACCTTGCTGCTGATCTTTTTTCAGCAGTAAGGTCACGCCCGAGCCAGAAAAGACAAAAACAACAAAATACCCTTTTGCTTTTTGTTAGGATAGGAATATCTTTTCTTATGATGATATCATCTAAGAATTGGGTCTTTTGTAAAGACCAACTTATCTAAAGTAAAAATGCTTTGAAATAAACCATGCTTTTATTTTGAATTGAAACGAATTGCAGACTAATGACATTAGCAATGCGTAAGATTAAAAACTATTAAATAGTTACTTACTAGCAATCAGGCATTAAG
Source organism: Cellulophaga sp. HaHa_2_95 (assembly GCF_019278565.1). The sequence continues at coordinate 3,232,322 of NZ_CP058988.1, forward strand.
TTGGCCACTAGCGTTTCATAAATCAAAATAAGAGCTCATAAAAAAGCCACAGCAATTCGCTCAAGTGAAGCGAAAGGATAAATAATACATTGCAAATATACCCTATTGAATCTCTATTCAGGATAGCAAAGTATGTAGAAATAGTTGTGCAACCTTAAAAGAAGCCTCCTACAACTAAAATAAAGGCCTAGTCTCTAGGCTGTCTCATATAAAGTTGACTTCTGGTCTATTCTTTTAATTTGATTAAAAAAGGAATCGCCACTAAATCATATTCATAATAATTAGAGCTAAAAAACTAGCTTCTTAAAATCAACTTCTGCTGTAGATACATTATTTTTACTGTACAATGCCAATGTATGAAAAATACCATATCACAACGAGTTGCTGATTTCTTAAAAAACTTCCCTCCTTTTAATGGACTTAAAGATGACGATTTACAGCACTTATCAGAGCAGATAACGATCATATATCAGGAAAAAGACAGTATCATTTTTACGGAGAAAGAACTAGGTCATGATCACTTCTATGTGATACACAAAGGTGCTGTTTCCTTATCTAGAAAAACAAACGACACTATTGTGGACATGTGTGACGAGGGCGATATCTTTGGTCTACGCCCTTTGATGGCCAATGAAAATTATGAGTTAGAGGCTAAAGCACATGAAGAAAGTATTCTTTATGCTATTCCCATCGCTATTTTTAAACCTTTGGCCTTACACAACACTGCGGTAGGTAATTTTCTAATTGAAAGTTTTGCTTCAAATACTAGAAACCCCTATTCTAAAAACCACCGAGGAAAACTATATAGCGATAGTATCGAATCTGATAAAAACACGTCTGAATTACCGCTTGTAGATTTACAACCGGTACATTACTCTAAAAAAATTATTTCTTGCGGACCACGTACTACGGTAAAAAAGGCTGCCGAAATTATGACCGCCAAGCGCGTTGGAGCTATTGTCATTGTAAAAGATTTTTTACCCATAGGAATTATTACCGATAAAGATTTACGGAATAAAATTGTTACGGGAGACTACCCTATTACAACGGCTGTAAGTAAAATAATGACTGCTCCTGTGATTACATACCCTAAAAACCTAACGATTACTCAGGCTCAAATGGCCATGATGAAAAGTAACATTAGTCATTTATGCCTAACGAAAGATGGTACGGTAGACACGAAATTAGTAGGTATCCTTTCTAAGCATGATATCATGGTGGCCTTAGGAAACAATCCTGCAGTATTGATTAAGGCCATCAAAAGAGCTAAAAAAGTAAAACATTTAAAACCGGTACGAAAAAGTATTATGGGTCTCTTACAGGGCTATTTAGCTTCTAATATTCCCATGACTTTAATCACCAAGATTATATCTGAATTAAATGATGCTTGCCTGAAGCAAGTGATTAAAATATCTTTAGAAAAAATGGAAACCAAGCCTCCTGTTAAATTTGCTTGGTTAACCTTAGGCAGTCAAGGACGTAGTGAGCAGATGCTACATACAGATCAAGACAATGCTTTGATTTTTGAAGATGTTTCTGAAGAAATGTTACCTAAAACCACTACATATTTTTTAGCTTTTTCTACTTTGGTTACCAAAGGATTAAATGAAATAGGCTATGAATACTGCCCTGCAGAAATGATGGCTTCAAATCCGCAATGGTGTTTAAGTTTTAGTGAATGGAAGAAAACAACCTCCCATTGGATTATAAACCCTGGCGTTGATGAAGTGCTACTTTCCTCTATCTTTTTTGATTATAACCGAGTGTATGGTGAAGTTAGTTTGGTTGCCGGACTCTCTGAACATATTTTTTATACGGTTAAAAAGTACCCTATATTCTTTGTTCACTTGGCAAAAGGAGCATTACAAAACCCTTCTCCTACAGGATTCTTTAGAAAATTTCTTGTAGAACAAGATGGGGCACACAAAGATACTTTTGATGTTAAAAGTAGAGCTTTGCGGCCATTAACCGATGCAGCACGTGTTCTTATATTATCTCATGCAATAAAATCTATAAACAATACCGCAGAGCGTTTTGAGAAGCTCGCAGAATTAGAGCCTAATAATAAAGAAATTTATATGGCCTGTTCTTATGCCTCTAAAGCTTTATTAAAATTTAGAACCAAGCAAGGTTTGGCGAACAATGATTCTGGGCGTTATATCGCATTAAATAACTTGAGTAAAGAAGAAAAGATAAAACTGAAGCGCACTTTTAAAACTATCAAAGAAATTCAAGAGCTTGTAACCTTGAGATTTCAATTAAAATCCATGTAATGTTTCAATTTTTCAAAAAAAATAAGCCTGAGCTACCTCAATTCTGGAAAGACTACGAATTAAAGTTTAAAGATAAAATGTCTGAAAACTTAGAGGATAAAACTTTTTGTGTTTTAGATACTGAAACCACAGGTTTTGACTATTCTAAAGACAGAATCTTATGCATTGGTGCCATAAATTTAAAACAACGCCGTATTGAGATCAAAGATGGTTTTGAAGTATTTATAGTACAGCAGGTTTATGGTAAAGATGCAGCGCCTATTCACGGGATTCTTAAAAATAGCCTTATTCCTAGGCTATCAGAACTACAAGCCTTAGAACAGTTTCTGAATTATGTTGGAAATAGCATCATTATTGCGCACCACGCTATTTTTGACTTAAACATGATAAACAATGCGCTACTGAGAAATGGATTGCCAGAGCTTAAAAACACTTATCTAGATACGTCTCATCTGTATAAGAAAACGATCATAAAATCAAATCTCATTACGAAAAAGGAACACTATACTTTAGATGAGCTGGCGGACAAGTTTACCATTTCTAAAAAAGACAGGCATACTGCTATGGGAGATGCCTATATCACTGCAATCTTGTTTCTCAAAATTCTAAACAAACTTCAAGAAAGCGGAAAAAAAGTAACCCTTAAGGATCTTTTAAAATAAGCGGGACTAAAGTTCGGAATGTCCTAAAAGAAGATCAGAAATATCACAAATATCGATAATGTGTAAAAAATATAGATTAAACACATAGTTTTAAGAAAATTTTACTATTTTCATCAAACAAACCTCCGACCAAATGAAAAATACACATAAAATTAAGAGTCTAATCTTCTTAGTCGCATTTATAGGTACTGCATTATATTACAATGCCTCTCAAAAAAGTGAGTCAAACTCTACTATAAAAAATACCGAATATCAGAGCAATAAAAAAGAGCTTACCTTAAAAAAAGATAAGCTCATTACTGCTGTTTATTCTAAAAATTAAACGAATATCCTATTTACTTGTTTAAATAGGCTAAAACATTGGCTTCAATACGTTCTTGAATTGCGGTAATGTCTGCTTTATGAAATTGTTCTCCTACAATATTTTCATAGAGTTCAATATATCTGTCCGATACTGTGGTGATATAATCATCACTCATTACAGGAACTTTTTGCCCTTCTAATCCTTGAAAGTCATTAGAGATTAACCACTGACGCACAAATTCTTTAGAAAGTTGTTTCTGTGATTCCCCTTTTTGTTGGCGTTCTTTATAGCCTTCTGAATAAAAATAGCGCGAAGAATCTGGTGTATGTATTTCATCTATCAATACAATTTTACCGTCTTTTGTTTTTCCAAACTCGTATTTAGTATCTACCAAAATTAAGCCTCTTTTTTCTGCTATTTCTGTTCCTCGTTGAAAAAGTGCTTTGGTATATTGCTCTAGAATGTTATAATCTTCTGCGGATACAATTCCTTTTTTCAAAATATCTTCTCTAGAGATATCTTCATCATGATCGCCCATTTCTGCTTTAGTGGCAGGAGTAATGATCGGTTCTGGAAATTTATCGTTCTCAATTAAGCCTTCTGGTAAAGCTACGCCGCAAAGCATTCTTTTCCCTGCTTTATATTCGCGTGCTGCATGTCCGGACATATATCCACGAATCACCATTTCTACTTTAAATGGCTCACAAGCGTGACCAATGGCTACATTAGGATCTGGCGTTGCTAACAACCAATTAGGAACAATATCAGCCGTATCTGCCATCATTTTAGTAGCAATCTGGTTTAGAATTTGACCTTTGTACGGAATACCTTTAGGCATCACCACATCAAAAGCAGAAAGTCTATCGGTGGCTATCATCACCATAATATCATTCTCTAAGGTATACACCTCTCTTACTTTTCCTTTATATATATTAAGCTGCCCTGGAAAGTTAAAATTTGTATCTGTAATTGTATTGTTCATACTGTGATTAAATGCGTTGACTATTAGAATGTGTTAGATTGAACTTAATTTTGGTGTTCTAATCCTTTATATGCTTCGATAACTTTTTTAACCAATTTATGGCGAATAACATCTTTGTCATCTAAATGTATAATTGAAATTCCTTCTACATTTTGTAAGACTAACAAGGCCTCTTTAAGTCCAGAAACGGTTCTTCTCGGCAAATCTATTTGACCGGGATCTCCTGTAATTAGAAACTGTGCGTTTTTACCCATTCTTGTTAAGAACATTTTCATCTGTGCGTGTGTTGTATTTTGGCCTTCATCTAAAATAACAAAAGCATGGTCTAACGTTCTACCACGCATAAAAGCCAATGGAGCAATTTGTATGGTACCATTTTCTATGTACAAGGCTAGTTTTTCCGGAGTAATCATATCTCGCAGTGCATCATAGAGCGGTTGCATATACGGATCTAACTTTTCTTTTAAATCTCCTGGTAAAAAGCCTAGATTTTCTCCTGCTTCTACTGCCGGACGCGTTAATATGATCCGTTTCACCTTTTTATCTTTTAATGCTTTTACGGCGAGTGCTACTCCAGTATATGTTTTTCCGGTACCTGCAGGTCCTATAGCAAAAACCATATCTGTTTTACGAACAGCATCTACCAATTTACGTTGATTGACGGTTTGTGCTTTTATCAGACGCCCACTTACCCCATGAACAATTACTTCCCCACTACTTTCAGAAGAGGATAAGTCATCTTTAGGAGTACTCATTAGTAAACGTTCAATACTATTCTCATCAAGTTTATTATACTTAACGTAGTGCTCTGTAAGCATCTTAAAACGCCTGTCGAACTCTTCTAATAGTTCATCATCGCCATAGACTCGTATTTTACTTCCTCTTGCTACAATTTTTAGCTTTGGAAAATACTTTTTTATTGCGTCTATATTTTCATTTTGCTGTCCAAAAAAATCTCTAGGACTAATTTCTGTGAGTTCAATTAATAGTTCTTTCAAAGAATATCGGATTTAATTACTTGCCTATTGAATATTAATTTTAGTTGCCTTAAAATTTGCGTAATTTTGTTAAACAAACTTAAGTAAAAATCAGTTTCATAAAGTAAAAAACATATTAACAGTCTTATATGGCAATAATTACATTAACTACTGATTTCGGATATAAAGACCATTTTGTTGGCGTTATTAAAGGCGCTGTATATTCAGAATTAGCCGATGCTAAAATTGTTGACATCTCTAATGAAATAAGTCCGTTTAACATCCCCGAATGTGCTTACATATTAAAGAATTCTTATAAAAGTTTCCCTAAAGGAACCATACACATTGTGGGGGTAGATTCTGAGCCAACCCCTGAAAACCAACACATTGCCATATTAGTTGATGGCCATTATTTTATCACCGCGAACAATGGCGTCATAGGTTTAATAACTTCTGAAATAACACCAGAAAAAGTGGTAGAGATTAACATTCCTAATCCTGAACACGGATCATTTCCTGTATTAGATGTCTTTGTAAAAGTGGCATGCCATATTGCTCGTGGTGGCACCTTAGAAGTTGTTGGTAAATTATTTAATAAACTAAAAGATATTCGAGAATTTGCCCCTAGAATTACGGAAAATGGCAATGGTATTGTGGGTAGCGTAATTTATATTGACAATTTTGGCAATGTCATTACGAATATTGAAAAGCATACTTTTGAAGCGTATAGAAAAGGAAGAGGTTTTGTTTTAAACGCTCGAAATAAAAAAATTACTAAAATTCATAATAAGTATAGTGATATTATAAATTTCGATTTAGAGAAAGATAGACGCAATGGTCCTGGTGACCTCTTAGCGCTTTTTAATTCATCCAATTATATAGAATTAGCAATTTATAAGAGCGATTTAAATACAGTTGGAGGAGCTTCTACCCTACTGGGCTTAGATTATAGAGACACCATCACCATAGATTTTACATAAATTGTGGTGCATTTTAAGGTACTTATAAACATTGTAAAAAAGTAGAAATGTAGAAACTGGAAAAATGCACGTTTCATATTTAAAGATTTACATTGATTAACAGTAGGTTTAGACCCTAAAAGTAGATAATAATTGTGCTATATTTGTAGGGATTTACAGGCCAATAACTGTTAATAAGTTTGTTTCATTAAAAACAACAATTAAAATATCTTTGTTTTTCTTGCGACAGTCTTAGTAATTAACAGAATTCAGTTTTTTAGCTATTAGTACAACGAGAGATATAAAGAGAAAATAAAACACATAAGGAATGAAATTTATAGTATCTAGCACGTATTTACTTAAACAATTACAAGTTTTAGGTGGCGTAATCAACAACAGCAATACCCTACCAATTCTAGATAATTTTCTATTTGATTTAAAACAAAACGAATTAATTGTTTCTGCTTCAGATTTAGAAACTACCATGAGTTCTGTATTAAACGTAGATTCTGACAATGAAGGTTTAATTGCCGTGCCTGCAAAATTATTATTAGATATATTAAAAACCTTTCCAGAGCAACCCTTAACTTTTGTTGTGGAAGACAACAATACGGTTGAGATTAGTTCTAATCATGGTAAATATGCTTTAGCCTATGCAGATGGTGCTGAGTTTCCTAAAGCAGTAGAATTGGCTAACCCTAGTTCTACGACAATCATAGGAGATATTTTAGCAACAGCTATTAACAAAACAATTTTTGCGGCCGGAAATGATGATTTAAGACCTGTAATGAGCGGTATCTTTTTTCAGTTTTCTCCAGAAAGCTTAACGTTTGTGGCTACAGATGCTCATAAATTAGTAAAATACCAAAGAACAGATATTGTAGCATCTCAGGTTGCTGAATTTATCATGCCTAAAAAACCTTTAAATCTTTTAAAAGGAATTTTAGGAGGTAGTGAGTCTGATGTTACTATAGAGTACAATGAAAGCAATGCTAAATTTAGTTTTGAGAATACAGAACTTATCTGTCGTTTAATTGATGGTAAGTACCCCAACTACGAAGCGGTGATTCCTAAGGAGAACCCTAATGTGTTGTCTATTTCAAGAAATCAATTATTGAGCTCTGTTCGTAGAGTTTCTATATTCTCAAATAAAACTACGCACCAAATCCGTTTAAAGATTGCTGGTGCAGAACTTAATATTTCTGCTGAAGATATTGATTACAGTAATAAAGCAGAAGAGCGTTTAACATGCTCCTACCAAGGTGATGATATGCAAATTGGTTTTAACTCAAGATTTTTAGTTGAAATGCTAGCGAACTTAACTTCTGATGATGTTTCATTAGAAATGAGTTTACCTAATAGAGCTGGTATTTTAACTCCTGTAGATGGTTTGGATGAAGGAGAATTGGTAACAATGCTTGTTATGCCGGTAATGCTTAATAATTAATACCAACCAGATTTTTTTATAGAAAAACCCCAATTACAATTGTAATTGGGGTTTTTTACTTTTACGTTATTTTTGATTATAAAAATTTGATACTCATAGGGTAATAAGGCTGTTCATCATTACTAACTCTTATAGCATTTACAATAGGAAATACAAATGTTAGAATACCTAATACTAAAAACCCTAATAGCCCTAAGCCAAATAATAATATCATAGGAATACAAATTATAAAATAGAGAAACATACTTATTCTAAAATTCATAATTGCCTTTCCATTTTCATCCATGTTAACTACAGTATCTTTTTGGGTTAACCATATAATTAAAGGTACTATAAAACCTGTAACAACATCTAATAACTGACTCAAATGGGTAATGACTAATAACTGTTTGTTTTCTTTTTGCATGATATTTTGATTTTTGATTGATGTACTAATATGACGCTTCAAAAGCCAAAATGTTACAAAAAAGAAGAATTATTGTTTACGCTCTAATTTTCTCAATTTTTCAGACTCCTTTAAAATGTTGATCTGTTCTTTTGCTATTTTATCATTTAACTTATCAATAGCTACAGGAGAAAGTTTCCCTTTACGTTGACCTTCGGCTAACTTCATTTCATATTTAGCAATCTTGTCTTCACATTTCTGGATATCTTGATTCTTACTTGCTATTGCACTTTTTAACTTTTCCTGCTTTTGAGCCTCTTTTGCTTTGGTTTTAGCTTCCTTTTCAATCTTCTTTTGCTCTTTCTCTGCTTTTTTCTGTTCTTTTGCTAATTGCTTCTGCTCTTTCGCAGCAGCTTTCTGCTCCGCTTTTACTGCAGCAGCTTCTACTTTGGCTTGTTCTATCTGCTTTAACTCTTCTTGTTCCTTTATCATATCTTTTACGACTACGATAGAATCTTTAACTTGTTCTGTTTCTTGTGCATAAGATTTTCCTAAAGAAAATAATGCAATTACTGCTACTACTACTAATTTATTCATATATAATTTAATTGTTAATGGACGGCGAATGTACAAAATAGTATGAATCACCATCATAATTTTTTTTTAATTCGCACGTTGCTATACATCGCTTCTTATAACGATCTATTAATGGATATAACAAAAAAAATGCCACTTTTATAAAGTGGCATTTAAAACTGATAATTTTTGTTTTTAATATTATAGGTTTTCTAACTTATAAGTACGTACCCAGTCATAGAACGTCGTACGCTCTCCCCAAGTACCTTTCATACCGCCATCTGAAGGAACAGGATTCCAATCATACGTTTCTGTAACCAATTTTAAATATAATGGCAAGTCAAAATCGGCTTTAGGAGTAATGCTATACACTTTATTTCCGTCCAAATAAAACACAATTTCTGTTTTACTTTTCCACCAGGCTGCGTAAACATGGTAAGACTCATACACTTTATTATATAATTCTTTATTGCCTCCTACAGATCCTGTTGGTGTTGTTGCACAAGTTGTATTTCTACTATGCGTATTAGAATGTATGGTTCTATTGAAGTTTTGTGCAAAATTTGCGGTACCAACAATTTGACCTACACATTCCTGAATGTCTAATTCTATGGTTCTTTTATCACAGCCATTTGTATCGTTTGCATTGTTAATTAACCAAAATGTAGACGACATAAACGTCTTATTTGCTTTCATTCTTGCTTCAAAATAATAACCTACCTGCCCTGCTGTATGAGAAGTTATGTTAGAACCTTCATGTGTAAACGTTTTTCCATTGACTACTCTAGGACTAGGCAACTTCTTACAGGTTAATCTAAGGTTACCATTTTTTTCAGATACGGTACTTTCCGTAAAAAGTCCTGGAGGTCTTCCTATCCATCGGTTAGGATCGGTATTTTTCCATTTGTTGGCATTAAAAGAGCTGTCATTGAATTCATCAGACATAGCCTCTACCTTTACCCATTTCTTACCATTAGGTAATGGGTTTTGATTTGCGTTGAAAAACGGACCACCTTTCCGTACATCTCCTTGAGTTTCTTCGGATTGCTGTTCTTCGATAACAACAGCTTCAATCGCATCTTCTTTTTCTACATTTACATCGCTATCATTAGTGCTACAACTTGCCAGCGCTAATAGGATTGCAAAAAAAGGAATTTGGGGACTCATTTTTTTCATAATAGTATAATTTTAATTTATTTTCTCAAAAATAGTAATAAGTATTTCATATAGTAATAACAAATGACCTTTTTAGCAGCACATATGAGTAATTAATCATAGGTTACAGTCATATTCCCCTATGGTAAATGTTTGTCTAGTTATTAGCTTCTGGTAGTAGATTACCAAATACTATTTTATATTTTTGCAATATGATACAACAGGATACTATAGTAGCACTTGCCACACCTTCTGGCGCAGGAGCCATTGCCATCATTCGCCTTTCTGGTATAGATGCTATTACCATTGCCTCTAACCATTTTGTATCTAGAAAAGGTAAAAAATTAGTTCACCAGAAAACGCATACCATCGTATTAGGGCATATTGTAGATGGCAATCGTGTTTTAGATGAAGTATTGGTTTCTATATTTAAAGGTCCTAATTCATATACAGGAGAAAACATCGTAGAAATATCTTGTCATGGATCTACGTATATACAACAGGAAATCATCCAATTATTTCTTAGAAATGGATGTAGAACGGCAGACGCGGGAGAGTTTACTTTACGTGCCTTTTTAAATGGGAAAATAGATTTAAGTCAGGCAGAAGCTGTAGCCGATGTTATCGCTTCCGATAATGCGGCTAGCCATCAAATTGCTATTCAGCAAATGCGTGGCGGATTTAGTAATGAAATAAAAGAACTTCGAGCAGAATTAATGAATTTTGCTTCTTTAATAGAATTGGAGCTAGATTTTTCTGAAGAAGATGTGGAATTCGCTAATAGAGATCAATTTCAAGATCTTATCAATAGAATTACCTTGGTTTTAAAACGGTTGATTGACTCTTTTGCCGTAGGAAATGTGATTAAAAATGGTATTCCAGTTGCTATCGTAGGAGAACCTAATGTAGGAAAATCTACTTTGTTGAATGTTCTTTTAAATGAAGACAGAGCCATTGTTTCAGATATTGCAGGTACCACGAGAGATACTATTGAAGACGAGATTTCTATTGATGGAATTGGATTTCGATTTATTGATACGGCCGGAATTCGTGAAACTCAAGATGTCGTTGAAGGAATCGGAATAAAGAAAACTTTTGAAAAAATTAAGCAAGCCCAGGTGGTCTTATACCTGGTAGATGGTTCTATTATGACGGGCACCAAAGAAATTACGCTGTTAAAAATAGAAATTGAAAAAATTAAGAATCAGTTTCCTCAAAAATCGATTCTGTTATTATTCAATAAAGCGGATAAAATAGCTCCTGACACCACGGCACTTATTATTTCAGAAATGAAGGCGATGGCTGCGCAGCTAAAAACTATATTTATTGCAGCAAAAACAGGGGAAGGCGTAGAAGATTTAAAAGGAGAACTATTAGGACTTATCAATACAGGAGCGCTGAGAAACAACGAAACGATAGTGACCAACTCCAGACATTACAATTCCCTTTTAAAAGCTTTAGAAGAGATTCAAAAGGTACAATATGGAATGGATGCTGGTTTTTCTGGAGATTTATTAGCCATAGATATTCGTCAAGCTTTATTTCATTTTGGTGAAATCACCGGTGAAATATCAAGTGATGATCTTCTAGGTAATATTTTCGCGAACTTTTGTATTGGAAAGTAACCATTTTCTCCCGTTTATTGCTGTATAAACCGTATATAAAATCTTCTAAATTTTTATCAATTTTAATGATGCTTTACAATTGCCATAGAAGATAGCGTCAGTCAATTTAATTCTAAATCGGTAAAACTGATAGCAATTGGATGCCTTTAACTATTTCGAACTCATACCGTATTTTTGATTACGGAATAAGTCCGAATTTGTCTTTACATGATCTTGATAAATAAGATGATAACATCACCACTGCATACAGAACAGTCGTTAATTAATTTTAATGTTCGTATTCATATTTCTAAGAATACTTACTACACTTTTAACGGCTAAAAAGCTTGTTTTTGGGTTAGCTGGACTTGGTTTGTTCTCGGTACGAGTGTATATTTTTCCGAAATCGCCCTCACAAGTTATCTCATGCATGTTACTAGTCGCATTAGGATCAGCAACTATTTCTATTCTTAAATTTTCACATTTAGACGCAAAATAGATACTTGCTGCAACGTTTATATTTTTAGGAAATAAACTTACCGCCTCACTTACTTCACCTTCCCAAATAGTCTGACTAGTTTTAATAGAAGCCAAATTAATCTCTGAATTGTCAAAAAACGGTGCTCCTTCTAAACTCTTAGGGTGTTTCGTTGTCTTTAATTTAATGGCCGTAATATCATCATTAACAGCTTTTATCGCATCCAACCCGGCAATTGCTCCTATGGGTAGTATCACTTCACAGTTTTTCAGTTTTTTCAAAACTTCTTTATTCTGGTATAGACCGCCCGTACTAATGAGAATTAATTTCAGCCCCGTACGATCTATTTCATCAAATTTCAATAATTGAGATACCACTTCTTTCGTTGCACATTCAATAATTATATCAACGTCATTTATCAATTCTGGCGTAACTTCTTTTCTGAATTTTACAGATTCATTTATAAAATCAATACGTTCTTTATTAATTTCTTTTCTAGCCACCACATATCTCAATTCAAAAGAAGGTTCATTACAAATCCATTCTGCTAGATATTTACCTATATTTCCAAAACCTATTATCGCTATTTTCACTTGGTTAATTTTATTGTTTGAGTAAAATAATTACTTAAATATATAACAAAGTTTTCAATTCAAAATCTAGTAACTTAATGCTTTGAAAATGAGATAATCATACTATATTTATATGGTAGGTGTACTCCATGAAGAACGGAAGCTATATTCTGTCCTTATTATTTTTACTTGAAAAATTAGTAGACGCTGAAGTGTTCTTGATGCTAAAACTGGTCTTATTTTATAAATTGAGTTTTTAAATTCTTAATCTTGATATAAGTATTAAAATGAACTTAAAGAACTATATACTGGATAAAAAAGCATGAAATTATACTGTATACTAAAGTTACGCATCTATAACTTAAAGCCTTAGCAATATTAGAGCTGCATGCAAAGCGCTGGTTTTTTATAAGAGCGGTATGAAATAGAATATTTTGATTCTATTTACTTAATTAATCAACCCATAAAAATAGTAAGGAATAACTTATATGGCTACTACGGCAACATACGGCTATCTAAATAAGCTTAAAACCTTTTGAATTTAACTTGCGAATGCAATTAAGTAACCTTGAAAGTGATACCTCAACTTTTTTTGAAATAATTAAATTCGTTGTTCTATAAAAATAAAGGTATTCTCCTTACTTCAAATCAAAATTTTGATTAGAAACGGCACAGAACTTGTTATGATATCTATACTTAAAAAATAGCACTATAAAATTAAAGTATTATGACTAAATATATTAGGTTCTTAATAATTATGGGAATGAGCATTCAAGGTTTTACACAAAATATTGAGAGAGACATTTTTCATAATCTAAAACACGAATCAGCAAATGGCTCATACACATCATATTTGGAAAAAAACATCTTTAATGATTTAATATTTTCCGATAATAGGGGCAATGAAATAACCCTTGAGAAAAAATACATTGCAATAGAATATGGTGACGTACTCAAGAATGCGGAAGCAGAAATAGCTATTTTCAAAAGTATGATCCATGAACATAGACAGGATAAAGACTATAAAGCTAAATTTTCAGTTGATATATTTAATAAAATAATAATTGAGGATAATAGAAATAGAAAAGTAGAAATAGGAAAAGATATTAAAGGAAATGAAACCTACAAGGAAGAAAATAACGGAGTACACCGCTCAATGCAAACAAGATTTAATGGAGTCATAGAATACAAAGGTGAAAATAAAGAGGCCACTTTACAAAAAGATATTTTCAACAAATGGATATACAAAGACTCTCATGGCAATGAATTTAAATTCAGCAAAAAAACCTGGGATAAACTAAAAAATAAATTTGGGACAGAAGAAAATATTTTTAATCACTTAATTTTTGAATTCTTAGAACTTTAAAAAAAAATAACTCAAATTAATTTCGAAATACAGATGCTTTTGCAGACGTAGCACCCGTGCGGAATCATTACCTCTGTACTAACGCTCATTTGCAAGAAACGCTACATAGTGATTCTTAAATTTATATTTTTTGAAGTCCTACAAACTCAGATTTCACGATACTAACTTTTGATAAATCTTCAGAAATGTAAAAAAACTCATCTTGTCCAATACTTGAACCCATGGCCTGAACTTTAGCTTTGTAAATATTTCCCAAAATAATAGTATCCTGAATCGAAGTGTATTTCTCTGATTTGTGGTAAATAGTAGAAAGCAGGTCTAAATCCTTCTTTAGAATGTCTAGCGTCACTTTATCAATGGTGTCTGACTTTATTTTATCTTCACAAATGTTAATAGCATCACTTAAAGTTCTTGCATCCTTATTATTATAAAACTTATTTTTTATCATAAGTTTCATAAATGGTATTCTAAGAATACCCAAACTATCTGAAGCAGTTACCTTTTTGTAAAATCTCAATTCTTTTAAGCTGTATCCGTAAGTTTCATCATTTTTAATATAATGTTCAACAGCCATAAATTCTTTACTTTTTTCTTTTTCCCCACAAGAACTGAAAGACAAAACGAAAAAAAATAGTACGAATACATTTTTCATATTTACTTAAATATTTTACTAACCTCAGTTAAAAATAGAGATATAAGTTTACTAAAACACTAAAATCATTGACTAATTTTAGAAAGATAATAGGAATAGAATTTAACAACCCTGTATTTTCTAAATGTGCATGCTTCGGTATGAAATCCATTAAAGCTACAAGTCTATTTATAAAAACAGAAATGCGCTTGCAGTATATTTTGTACAATATCTTCTAGGACATGATGATAATGTGGTTACTGAAATAATTGGACCTAAGGCGAAAGGCGAAGGCACAGAACTTAAAAATATAACGAAACTTAAAAGCTTATTTTTAAAGGTAATTGAGGATATAAATGAATTAGAAAATATATCTAATATCAAATGATATATGAAAGTAGTGGCATATTACTCAGCCAAAAATATTGAAAGAAACTGAGAACTAAACCAAAATATTAACCCTGTTAATATCACATTTCAAGTGTTTCCTACCTCATCTGCTTATGGTATAAGTCCGCCAAATAGTACTCTAAAAAATCTATTATTTCAGCATCGGTTTTTGCATTGCGGTACATGAGGTAAACTTTATTAATATGCTTGTTTTTAAACCTATTTAAACGGGTGGTATTAATTTCTTTCATAATATCCCAAGCGCGCATCCCCTTGAGCATAGTCCTATGATTCTCAAACCGATCATTCACCACTTTTATATTCGCCTTAAATTCGGCCGTCTTTTTAATTTTAGTGTCATTATTTTCTGCATTTAAACGCAAAAATTCTTTCTCTAATTGGTAATCTATAGCTTCTGCATCTTTTATTAATTTAGTATAGGCGCTGAGCACATACTCCGTATACTGTTGTTGGAATTTTTTAAAATCATCTACAGATTTCAAATAAGCAATAGCACTTTCTTTAAACACCACTTCTCTTTTTCCAATAGCTTTTACCATCACCTCAGCCAAACCTTGTAGTTCTAGGCTTTTATCATCTGGGAGGGTTCCAAATTTAGTGCTTTTGGTTAATTTCAATATGGTATCTGCAATAGTCTCAGCATAAGCTACATACTTGTACTTTTTATAATTCAAGGTAAGTATACTGTCTTTAGCCCTACGTTTCCGGTCTTTTTTCTTCCAGTTTATTTTCGGCTTTTTTATATCAAACGAATAGTTATAAGCTAGGGTTGCAGTAAACTCTTTTAAGCCAGAAACAGAAGGCGTGCTTCTAAACAACTGAATGGCATTGAGACTCAAATTATGCTTTTCTAAGTAGACGTACGAAACTCCTCCTCTTAGATTTGTGGTCTTTATAGCTCCGCTTGTATTTTTTGCCGTATTATAAGAAGAGGATAGGACCGATTTTAATTCATTATTAAAAAAACCTTTTTTTACACTTATGGTGGGGCCCCAAGTAATGGCATCTTCTAATCCTATGGTATTATAAGTGCCATGAAGTGCCGGTGTAATGTTTAGATGTAATTCCTTAATCCCATAGGTGTACGCGGTAGAAAAATTATGAAAAACAGAAGCATCTCCTACCCGAACTACACCTCCTTGTGCGTTTGATATATCACTTACATTATAGTTCAGGTTTAGATTTTCATTTTTTGTTTTGGTACTCGATAAAATATAATTAATGTTAAGATTGGCATTCTGCGATACCTGTTTATAGTTTAAGGTATCTACGACATTATCTAAAAGATTAGCATCATTAATATCCTCAAACTGGTTGCTCCTTACATTGGTATAGGTACTAAAATTAGAATAAGAACCTGTTAAGGACAAGCGTTCAGAAGGAGTGTATGTAGCATTAATGGCGCCTACAAACCTACTCGTTGGATTGGCCTTTTGGTCTTCCAAATCATCTCTTTGGTACCCTACATTAAAACTCAAATTAACTTTATGATTAAAAAGAGGGCGAGAGAGATTAAGGGTGATATTTTCAAAATCATTATTAAAAAAATAGGCCCCTAGGGTTTCATATCCGGGAGCTACACACTCATAATCTATTCCTAAAGTAGCCTCATACACACTATATTTTACCCCTAATTTATAAGCATTGTAATACTCCGTAGAGGCTCTGTTATTAAATAATTTACGCAGCACGCCTTTGTTAGATTCTGAAGTTTCTTGCGCTCTTAGATCTTGTGTAAGGATGGTAGTGGCATAGGTTGCACTTAGTTCTAAATCTTTGCTTAACGCTACACGCCCTTCTACGTCTAGTACTAAATTTTCTTTAGGAAAAACCCCTTCCTCATCTGGGTTTATCGCAATAGAATTTTGGTTGTCTATGGCATAAAAAGTTGAAACCCCAACGGTATAGGCATTTTGCTCATAGACCGTTTTAAAACCATAACCCATTCTTTGGTAACTGGCTTGTGTACGCTCATCTTCCGGAGGAGCTATCCCTTTAATAAGGCGGCCATACATGGCTTTAAAGCTAATTGCCTTGGTGGGTTGCATTTCTACCCCTGCGCCCGAAAACTGGTGTCCGCTTAAGGTGTACGGAGAAAAGCTCATATTCACATCTCCCACGTGTGCCGTTACCCATTTATATTTTGGGTGAAGACTTAATCTATTAAAATTAAATGGCAACTGATACCCTAACTGATCTCCTTGATTGGAGTAGTTATAGCTTATGGGAATAGAAAAATTGTAATAACTAATATTCAGGTTCCCTTGTGCAAAATACGTAAATGGAGCTCTATTATTTCTTTGGTTGCTACTATAAAATACGGAACTTGCAGAAATACCTCCTCCTATTTTAAAAGGGGAAGATTTTCCAAAGGTTTCTAAATCGACACTTTGTGAACATACAAAGGCAGGAAGTAGTATAACAACTAAAAGCAATAGGTTTTTCAACAAAAAGAGGTCTTTGGTTTAAGGTGATGCTTAGGTTTCTTTTGGGGGAATTTGTGGTTTCACTATGGGCCATTTTTCAATAGCTTTCCTGTGCGCTACATAAGTGTTTACTTCTTTGGAAGAGATCCTACAAAAGTCTCTCTTCCCTTTTCTCCTATTCCGGAGTATATTCGGTTGCTACAAAACCATCGGTTAATTGCTTGTCTGTATTTATGTGTATGTCATCAAAACCCACACTTAGTTTTGTATTTCCTAAATAAGGAACTACAATAAAGCCCCTACCTGAAAAGCTACCATTGCCGCCAGATACTTCTTTAACCGTAACCTCAAAATCACCAGCAGTAAAAACATCATCTACCTTAAGCTCTTGTAAAGGTTCTTGGTTTGTGATGATAATTTCAGGAGGTATCCCACAATTATATTCACTTGCTGTTTCCTTAGAAGGTGTGGTAAATGTATGTATGGCGGAATAGCTGTATCCGCCATTTTGCATACATTGCCCACCAACTCTATACTCATACGTGGTTGCTTTCTCTAAAAAGAAAAGCTCTTTTGTTGTTTCTACCAGTTCTGACTCAAACCAAACGCCATTGTTGGCATTACCAGCTTCTGCTTTTCTAAATTGCACTTGGTAGCTTAGGTGATTAGGATTGTTTTGCCATGTAATTTTCTCTGAATTGGTGCCTTCTGATTTTGCTAAAATATATTGAGGAGCTTCACACTGCCCCGTATAAGAGAAGTAAAATATTTCACTATACCCATCATTCTTGAAGACGGCAGCTTTGCTAATACCGTCACTAACAATAGCACGCACTTGCCAGCCATAATTTTTACCTTCCAACAAGCTTGTTTCTCCCGGACCATAAAGTAAGGTATTGGCAAAACTGGTAGTTTGGTATAATATCGGACTTGCTAAAAAGGCGGTCTGAGGATCTACCTGTGTGTCCCAAAGTTCTCGGAGTTCAAAAGCATACTCCACTCCCGTCGCATTTACATGTCTAGGCGTCCACTGAAAAATAATATTCTGTAATTCTTTGGCGGGTACTTGCGCTCCACGCTGCGGTAAGTTTAAAAACGGAGGATCATTAAGAAACAGATATACCGGATAGCATTTTTTTACAGATAGCGGCCTGCCTGTTGCCCAATCAAAAACCTCAAAACAAAACTGGTATAAACCACTGGGTAAAGGTTTGTTGTATTCATTAAGCGTAATACCTTCTAGGTTCTGAAAATCAAAATAAGGTCGTAAATCCAAATTAGACAAACGCAAGGGTACCCCGCCAGTAATTTGTATGGGAGCAGCGTTTTGCACGTAATTTTTAGATTGTATCCGTACGCTATTTCCCGAGATTGAAAAACGCAACCTCACTTGCAAATCAGATTCATTTACATCGGTTAAAAGTAAGTTTAGCAATAACTTTTCACTCGTAGTGGTGCTATAATCGGATAGCTTTAAACTATATGGGGGCACTAGTTGTGGTGCTACTTGTACTGGGAATAATTGCGCCGATAAAACGGAACCATGAAAGAGTATAAGTATCCATAGTACTGGTCTTAAAAATTTAGGCATAAATGCGCTCCATCTGCTTGCCTGACAAGGTATTAATTTACGTATCGTCATCTTATTTTTTCTGAATTTTGATATCGGTTAGGATGTAAGAGTTGAGACCATCTTTGACATATTCTTTTATTTTTATCGCTCCCTTTCTACCATCAGCTGTTTGAAATAACACCACTCTAGGTACTATAGCAGCTGTGAAATGCAGAGCACCTCCATTCGTTTCCGTTAGGTGTAAATTATGCAGCAGTACATCAGTGGTAATCGCATCAAATTCTACTGCCGATAATGTGCTTGAACACATACATTGCTCTTGAGAATTTATAATACGGGTATGCTGTGCATTTTCAAGTGCCGGAAAGGTTGTACTACTCAGGTCATCTGGAGCAACAAATTTGTTAAAGGAAAAATCTTCCCGCAAACCAAAAAACACCAAATCTATTGCGTTTCCTTCTACCGTATTTCTGCTTTCTTTTGTGTATACTTCTCTGGTTGTAGCAGAGAAAAATGCCCCTATCATATTGTTATGATGAGCAGTATTAATTCCGAATTTTACATTGGTAAACGTTCTAAGATTGGTATTGGCAACCAGGGCTATGGTTTTAGAAATAGCTTTGGTCTCTTTTCCGTTAGACACTGTTAGCGTTATGGTCTGGGTACCCTCTTTCGTAAACGTAACAATGGGGTTTTCTTCTGTACTGGTGGATGTCGTGGCATTGGTGAAGCTCCACTGGTAGGTTAACACTCCCTTGCTAGAATTACGCATCACCAAGCTTACGGGAACTTGAAGATCGTCGTCTTGAAAAGCTACGTCCCAATCAAAAGCGACATCCAATCCTTCGACAACCGTTATTATTTTTTCTAGTTCATGCGTTTCTCTGCCATTCTCTACGACCAAGTTAATACGATGCGCTCCTGGAGTTGTAAAAAGCACCACCCCCGGTTGTTCTTGGGTACTTGTTGCTGGCGTACCACCTTCAAAAGTCCACGAATAGCTTGTAGCGCCTTGGGTTTTATTATACATAAAGACCGAAGCAGGGGCAAAATTATTGGTCTCAATTTCGGTATCAAAATCTACGACAACTGCAGCATCTAAGGTAAAGGTGATTTCTTTCTTGGCTATTTCCCCATCTTTATTAGACCCCTCTAACCGTATGGTATAGGTGCCTAATTTAGAATAGACTAAAGTTCCCGGATTTTTACTGGTACTAGTCTCATGGTCTGCCCCACTAAACGTCCAAGAGTAGGCATCTGCCCCAAATGTTTGGTTTAAAACTTTAACTTTTACAGGAACAGAGTAGTCATCATCTACAATGCTTATACTAAAATCTAAGGTAATAGGCACCGCCTGTTCCTTGGAACAGCTCGCACAAAAAAAGCAAACTATCAATACGCAAAAACAATAAAAAGCGGTGTGTATTAGGATGCTCATATTATTTTATAATAATTTTTCTTATTTCACTACCCTTTGCGGTTTCTAACAGTAAAACATAGGTTCCTGAAGCCAGCGTAACCCCATAAGCTAATTCAAAACTAGCTGCTGCTTTTTCTTGACGCTCATGCACCAATCCTTGAGAAGCCATATTAAATATTTTTAATGAAATAGGACTGGCTTCTGTTAGGTTAATGCTTACGGAAAAATCTCCGTTAGAGGGATTGGGAAATATTTTAAAATCTTGAATAAAAGGGGTTTCTGCGTCTCCGATATCTGGGATATCTGCAGCCTCTCCAATACGTATGGTTTTCATATACTCTAAAAAACAAGTACCTTGATTGGTACGGAGTATGATGTCATAGGCGCCGGGGGCATCAAAAAGAAGAATAACATTCTCTTTGGTTTCGGCAATAATTTGAGCCTCAGGTGGAAAAAACCATTCCACCGTATCTCCTAACGGTTCACTAATATTCACTAGTGCTAATTCTTCACCAGCAAAAGCCTGAGTGCTCACAATAAAATGTGCATCTATTGGGGTGTCTGTTGTTGAAATAGTGATACTATCCCCCCCATTGCAACCAAGCAGTGTGGTAAGAGCCACTGTATAGGTTCCTGCTTCTGTAACTTCAATAGTGGAAGATGTACTGGTAAAGCCGGTATCTGAGGTCCATACATACGTAGTACCCTCACTATGGTAGGTGGCATCTAATACTATACTTTGTCCGCCGCACAGCAACCTATCTTCTCCTAAGTTTATTAAATCAAGACTAGGGTTTGCTAAATTGATCTCTACTGTTTTTGAACATAAGTTAGCATCCGTAACGATAATGGTATAGTCTCCTGCCGTTAAATTATTGGCATAAAAACCAGAATGATTTGTAATGGGTGTTCCCTCTTTAAGCCAGCTGTAGGTGTATTCTTCTAGTCCGCCACTAATTCCTAAAGATATTATCCCGTCCGCACCATTGTTACACACAGGAGCCTTTTGTTCTAAAATAGCTATATCCAGAACATTTGGAGCCTCAATACGCACTTGGCTGGTAGCCTGACACCCTTTTTCATCGGTAACAAAAAGAAGGTAGCTGCCTTTTTCTAGATTTTCAATTTTAGGATCTGTAGCACCATTAGACCACTTTAGGGTATAGTTACCTGTACCACCATTAATGTTAGCTTCTGCCCAACCTTCAGTACCATCAGAACATTTTAAATCTCCTTTGGTAAATGTAATTACTAAAGGTTCTGGGTCTAGTAAATCGTGAACCACATCAGTTTCAGTATCCAAACTATTGTTTACATAGTTACCGATGACAATACCGTTAGCATCTCTAATATTCACCGAATAACGAGCAGCCGTTGCATTGCTTAGAATACTATCTTTTTCTTCCAAAAGCTCTTGAAAAACGCCATTTTTATCCTCTTTTTTCCAAGTATAGTAATAGGGTAAACCATTGTTTTCTAACATATTTAATTGTACCCCACCTGTACCGTGAGCCACCAATTCTCCATCGCCCACAGGATTATTAAATTCATTGAAACTATTACAAGAAACAGGATTTGTTTCTTCTAGCGTTAACAATAACTTATCTGGTTGTGTAATTGAAAAATCTCCTTTATCAAAACAAGTTGCTTTTTGTGTTGCTTGGGCGTGGTTGAAATCTGTAACTGTTAAGGTATACGTACCTTCTCCGATAGTATTTAAAGTAAAAGTTTGACTTTCTTCAACGTTATCAAAAGGTGTACTAGAAACTGTTGCAACTACATCTCCAGTATTTTTATTCTTCCATTCTACCGTATAAGGGGCTGTACCCCCAGTAACAACAGCAGTAATACGACCGTCTGTAAAACCAAAAGCTTTAGCGTCATTACTCATCGCTGTTCTATCAGTAGTAACCGCTAAAAATTCTAAGGCAAGTACGCTTGTAGGTTCTTCAATTAATTGTTCTAAAATTAAATCTTTATCTTGGTCAGGAGTATCATTACCATCCGCATCAGGTACTAGTTCTTTAGCAACACACTCATTACCATCTCTTACTTTTATGCTGTAGGTATTTGCTGGTAAATCTGTAATCGTATGAGATTTGCCGTTGGTAAAAGGAATCCAAGTGCCATCTGAACCGTCATCGTTAACAATGGAAAATTGATAACCCGTTTCTGAACCACCATCTGCTTCAATGGTAATTGTGCCATCTGCACCATCTTTACAATATACCTCTGCAAATCTTGTTATTTTTGAGGTAACAAAATCGGGTTCATAAATTTTAAAATCAATAGTATGTTTAGCCCCGTCTGCAAAAATACCAGAACCTCCGAGAAACTGAATCCTAAAATTCTCAGGATTGCTACCTCTAAGACCTGTAATTGTTAGTTTATTATTTATGATATCCTTAGAAGTGATTGAAAAACCAGGAATTACTGCCTCATACAAAGGTTCACTGCTCGTAATATCATTAATTTGTTTTGATAAGTCTACTACCTCTATAGCTAAGGACTCTTTGTCCCCTAAATTTTTATTAAACTGTAAGGTTACGGTACCGTTATTGGCGCCATAACAAGTAACAGGAGTTGTAACATAGTTGATTATTTTAGGAGCCGAAGGAAGTATGTCATAACCTACTATCTTACCCCGAAAATCATCATTACAAGGTTTAATTCTAAAATAAATATACTTGCCAATAGATGAATTTGGTAAAATTCCATTTGCGGTAAATTCTAAAGCAGCAGGAGTCGTAGGTCTAGGTACATCTGTCCACAAATTTGAGGTTGGTTGGATTGATGGTCCAGAAACCACTTGATATTGCCAATTATAGAATGATGAATCTAAATAAGGCGTCGCGTTAATGGTAATAGGATCATCATAGCCCAACTGTGTTTTTATAGGGTCATTTAGTACATCAACACTATTTGATATTTTATAATCAAATTTTAAAGTATTTTTTGTGCTATAGATATAAAACTTTGGAGAAAAGTTGTAAGGTGCATTTTTAAGTTTTGTATATGTTAGAAGAGAACAATTATCCTTATTGGTAATGAGTATATTTTCCTCATTGTATGCTGAATAATATTCTGGATAATAATCACAATCTCGAGAAGGAATAGTAAAATAAGTCGTATGAGATAATTGTTTGAACGTAACTTCAATGATATTTTTTCCCGGAAAATTGTAGACAAAATCAGGTGCAGGACTTGTTTGAAAACCTTTCCCGAAATTTTCCTTAAAAAAAACAGATGTAGTTTTATCACTGAAATGTACAGTAAGCTCTACATAGTTCTCACAAATAGAAGTGGCTAACCACTTATCACTTTCAAAACTAAAATTAGAAATCTCAATTTTAGAATTCTGGGCATTTAGAACAAAACTGCCTATAATAAACAATAAAAACAATAGCTTTTTCATAACTTAATAATTTACTTCTAAGGTCTCTAAGTGGCCATAACTACCATCTTCAAACACGGGACGTATTTGATAGATATACCTATTACTCGGAGAGATATTTTTATCTATAATTTCTGTAAGAGCAGCAGGCAATTGTTTCCATGTAGTTGGTTTACCATCTTTTTTAGATTTAAAAATCACTAACTCTTTAATCCTATCAGGTAATTTTCGCCAGTATAACCTAATCGTATTATGGTCCCTATCTACTACCGCATGCAAGTTTTTTATAACCTCATCTTCCGTATTAGAAGCTGTTTTTATGGTGATGGTAGGAGAATCTTCAGAGCTAAGACCACTTTCATCTACCGCTTTTATGGCATAGGTATATTTGGTAGCTGCAGTAAGCTTAGTGTCTTTGAAATGGGTAATTGTATCTTTTGTTTCAAATACCAATTCCCAAATACCAGAAGCTTTTGTGTTTTTTCTAAAGAGTTGGTGTTTCGCCACATCGTTACTACTACTGCTAATCCAAGAAAGGGAAACACCTGTATGTAACACCTTAAAATTTTTAAAGACAGGCGCTGATGGGGGAATGATATCTGGCTTCTTAAGTTCTAATACTTCTGAATATGCAGAGGTATTAAACCGGTGATCTACTGCTACTACCGTATAGTATACATCAGTATTTAAAGAATTTAGCTGTACCGTATCTATAAATTGATTGGTTTGTAAAGGATCTATAGTAATCTGCGCATAGGTTTCATCCTTAAGGTTACCTCTAAAAATACGGTAGCCTAAAATATCTTTTTCCATATTCGGTTCCCATGAAATTATAGCGACCCCTAAGCTATCTACAACACCCCTTAAGCCTGTTGGCTTTGCTGGTGCTATAGAATCTATAAGCTGTACTAGCGCAGAGAATGAGGCGGTCTCTGTACTGTCTTTGCCTACGGCTATTACTTTTATGTAATTTACACTAAAGGGGGCCGCTATTTCTCCTGTTCTAGTTTGGGGGGAGATTCCATCTTTTAGAATTTTATAAGTACCATTGTCTTTACTTGCTGCTCTTATTTCAAATGTTGCTACTTCATTTTCTTTTTCTTTTGGAAAATCCCAATAGATTTTGGCTCCAGTGCCCACCAATAATTTATGATTGATAATAAATGGGGTCGCTGATAATGCTTTTTGTCCTTGACCTACAATCGCTTTAGAAGGTTTTCCTTCTTCTCCAAAAGGAGAAATCCCTAAAACCCTATAATGGTATTGCTTATTGTTTTGTGCTAGCGTATCTATATAATACATTCGTTTTGTTGGCGAATGCTCTGTATTGTTAAGGTTTACTAAAGGCAAATCTCCCAAACGCTTGTAATGTGTACCATCTTCTGAGCGTTCGATATAGTAGGTAGCATAAATACTTTTGAACAGTTCATATTCCCAAGTAAGGATGACCTCTTTATCTTTAAAAACACCTGCCAAATCTATGGGTACGGGCAAGGGGTCTGTTTCAGAAGCATCTATATAAACCACGCCTTCTTTTACAACCTTCAAATCCGAGGGAATCCCAGTATTTATCCGATATAAATATCCTTCATTACTTTTTACAGACGAATCTTCAAAACCTAAACCAGCTAATTTTGCAGCTTCAAAATTCATATCTGCGGCAAACAAGGCAAAAGAAAAACGTTGTTCCAATTGTTTTACTTTATTCACAACCGCCATTAACTGCCCCTCTTCTGAACCTATTTCAAAATCGTCTCCATAAATGGCTTGTGCAAGAATGGCTGCATTATCATTTGCTAAGGCAAGGCCTTCCCAGGATGCTAAAGGAGCTGGTTTAAGTATATGTGTTACTACTTGCTTTTTTTCAGGCGTGTCTAATCGCTTTCCATTTCTATAGACTGTAAAGCGCTCTAACGTATAGCCATAGGTATTGGCTCTTTGCCAAACCACAGCATCTGTAGGCGCCCAACGCACCAAAATTTTATTTTGTTGCGCTCTTGCAATGACCTGAATAGTTGGCGTTGCAATACTATCTTGCTGCTGAGCAAAACAAAACATGACAGTGAAAAAGAAGCTTATAACTAGTAATACTCTCATTTAGTTTTTAAAATTTTGGGATTGATGCAATTTGTGATTAAGCGTACTTACTTTTTTGTATAGGTTGTTCTATAAATGAAAACATCCTCTTCCAAGTTCCCCATCCCTAACCCTACAACTTCTACTTTAAACGATTTTTCAGAAAATTTAGGCGTCATTGTATAAGAAGTATCGTCACTTGAAATTTCATAGATACCATCACCAATATTTTCCCAAGTACTATATACAACAAGACATTTCCCTGTATTCCTATTTTCACTTTTACTAATTTTGAATACACCATATTCTTCAACAATGAGGATGTAATCATTCCCTTCACAATCCTTATGATCCTCTACAGTGGTTGGACCTTCTTTTCCATCTATTAATATATTACTTGTAAATTCTGTTCGTGTCCATTCCCCTATAAAAGGATCAATATCTTCATTATCATCATCACTATTACAAGAAATTAATAATGAACTAAGGAGTACCGTTGCAATTAAAAATGTTTTTTTCATACTTAAATTTTATGTTTTTTATTATACTACTACTTTTATTTACTATCTCTTTTGAACACTGGTTACTCCAGATTAAGTGGGTTTTTAAAGTTTACTGTGGCGGAACTTCCTAGTCTATTACCAGGTAGGATATATTGTATTTTAATACGATACGTTCCTTTTGGCATAAATTTATAGGCTGTGTCTAAAATGGAAGCTTCCGGTGCGTGTCTAGAAATTTTTCCATTTACAAAAGCGTTTAATACTTTAGTTTTGGTAGTGACATAATCTAGTTTGTAGAGCTCTGGCAAATTGTAACGGTATGGAAAATGTGTTCTTGTCCAACCCTTATCTACACCATACGAAATGCTGGTAACGTAATTTGAAAATAAAGGCAAAGCTTTTTTGGGAGGAAGGCCATAAGGCGCTTCAGGGCGTTCTATTTTATAAGCCCCTGAACTATATTTTTGATAGAGTATAGGATTAATATCTTTTGTAAAATAGCTGTCGCGCAAATCAGATTCTGCTACCACCATTGGTTGATGGCCCGTATAAACCGTACCCACCAATTCGGCCGTTTCAAAAGCTTCATGATGATCTATGGTATTGTATAGGTAAACCACATCATTCGCAATTTTACCCCAAGCATAATTAGCAACCTTTATAGCTTGTATTTTTTTAGCAAATGTATTGTAAGCACTACTCTTAAAATTATATCCAATACGCTCAATTACTCCCTCTTTAGAAACAGATTGCGCTTGATTTTCGGTTATGACTACTGTGTTCTGATTCCCTAGAGCTGTATCTTTCTGACTTGTTCCAGTCACTGTAGCCTCTTTCGAAGTTTTAGGCGTACTAAAAATAGATAAGGTATATGCTGCCGAATTATCTAAGATGGGCAAAGCATAATTAAGTGTATTGCTTCCAGTATGATAAGAAAATGACGTCTTTACCGCTGTGCCTTGTTCATCTGTTAACGCTAATTCACTTTTCCATTGTGTATTATCAAACAGGTAATCCTGGCCTTGTTTTAATTGTATATACCCTTTCGCATACTCTTTTGGATAGTAATACCGTTGGTCGATAACAGGATATGAGTATACAATGTTTTTTAAAGGAATATAGGCTGGTGCTTCTCCTGTGATAAAAGAACGCTCTTCGGTTTCAATCGCAGGAACACCATCGATCATAACCACCTGATACACACCATTAATTCGCTCTTTAAAGCCAACTGTTACGCTCACCTTTAATTTTGTTGCCGGAGGTAAAATATCTACGGGAACAAAAGTTAGTGTACTGTTATTTTCTCCCCATTCTAGGGCTCCAGAAATAAGGGTGTTATTTTCATCTGCAATTTTAAACCCTTCTAAGGTTATTTTGTAAATGTGGTCACCATCTACTTCAGGAATGGTTAAAGCTTTTTCTACCTCCATATTAAATGCTACTTGTGGCGTAGCAAATACATCTGCTTTGGTCTCCCCATCTCTTGGCGTTAGATCGCTTATTATTTTTAAGCCTCCTAACGGCGCGCTATTCTCAAACTCACACTCTTCTCCTATGGTTACTTTAAAATTAAACTCTCCTTTTACCAAGCCTCCTAACAAATCATAATGTCCGCCAACGTAGCCACGCATCCACACCGGGTTTGGTGCTTTTGTTTGCAAGAGTACTGCAGCGGCAGCATTAATTATTGGGATTCGTTTTTTAACAGAAAAGAGATTTACGTTTATTCCTAATTCTCCTTGTAAATACGCATGGGCTTGTCCGTTTGCATACCAGCCATTTATACCTACTTGGTCTCCTGTATTTACGCATTTGGCTTCCCCAAAATCTTTTAGCATGATATCAAACCCTAAACCGGCATTAAAACTGGCATAGAACATTAAGAATTCCATATTACCAGTGGAAACAGAAAAATCACTCCCAAAGGCAAAACCTTTACCACCTCGTAAGGCATTTTCATCTCTTGTGTACTGTAAGGTCTCTGCATCTACTCCTAAAATTTCGGCAACGATTGGTGGCGGCGGCGGACTTTCAGGAATGTTGTTCCCTAACATAAAGTAACTTCTAGCTTTTGCCGATAGTTTCCCTACCCCAAGTTTTAAACCAAGTCTATCTGATGGTGTTCCCATATGCACATACCACTCCCCTTCTGAAGAATGAAAAACACCCCAACCAGCTCTTCCCCCAGAACTTTGACCTTTTAAAAGCTCTCCTTCTACATTTACATAAAGATCCATAGTGGCATGAAATGATTTATTTATAAAATCATACTCCATTCCCATTTTAGCAGTAATCCCTGCTTCACCAACTATTTCAGTTTCATATTCGGTATCTGCTTTTTCTAAAAATGTTTTTCCGAGCCTACTATCCATCACCCCGTTAACTACTTTGGTGTCGGCCATTTTATTGAGCTTATCTGATAATTTTGCAACGGGATTAGGAAAATTAAAAGCTTTCATCATTTGTGCTTCCCCATAAAAGCCTAGTCTATTGACACCGCCCATCGTATTAAATTCAATTTCAAAACCTGCACCAATACTTATGGCATTTTCATCTGGGATACCCCCAAAAACCATAGCTTTCATTCCCAAACTAGCCTCTTTATTAGGGATATAAGAGAGCCCGGAAGGAGAAAAGTTTGGATCTCCATTAGCTTTTCTTGTCATTTTATAAAACGCGCCACCCGCAAAGCCGGATAATTGCACGGGGCCTGCTTGTAATTTAAGTCCGTGCACCGCAGCATCTACAAACCAATAATTGAATTCTTTTTTTCCGAAAATTGCTTTGCACGTAATAGGGCCAAAAGCGCTAAATGTACCTTCTATATCACCCGAAAATCCATTACCATATATGGGATCATCAATCATTAAGGCTAAGCCCCCTTTTATTTGAACCGCACCTAAATTGGCATCGATATCTATTTCTGAAAGATCTAAACCATCATAATTCCATTGCTGTACATACTGCTCTTCGCTGTACTTTGCTGTAATTGCCAATTTAGCATCTGCCGCAAAACCTTTATCCTCTTTGCCCATAAGATTTACTTTTAAATCAAAAGCTAGGCTTGCTTCTAATTCATCTGCCGAGAAAACAATAGCTGCTATAGAAACAGGGAAATTGGCAAGCTTTACCTCATCTTTATACCCCAAATAATCTACTGTTAAAATTGGAGCTTCTGTTTGTAGCACAAGATTTTGGAACTCAATGCCTTTAAAATCTACAGCGCTAGACTTTTTGGTTGTAGCACGCTTCTTCTCCAAACTTTTTTTATGACTTGCAGAAATTGCCATGCGTCCATGGAGTACCGCTTTAGGCATAAAACTGTCATCAACTACCTTCATTTCTATAAAAGAATCTGGCTGTAATTGTGCTTTGGCCTGCCACACATCAATATTTAAAGCTTCTATCGTAGTTACACGTACCAAATATTCTTCTTCGCTAATAAGACCTTTATAAGAAATCCCTTTATTCTTGCTTTTATCTTTCGCCGTTTTTTTGGATGTCTTCTTGGTTGTTTCTTTTGATTCAGATAGAGGTAATAGAATTCGTCCATCAAAAGAAGCATTGGTAATTCTATTTGTGGTTATTTCTAAAACGATATGATCTACAGAATACGCCCAAGCTTTCTTATCATTTGTTCTTCCGCTTTCTATGGAAATAATATCTTTTGCAGAAAACACTCCAGATACTCCGTTGTTATCAATAATCATATTTTTTGCACCAAAACTTACCCGATCTTGCTTGGCAATACTCTCTGTAGTCTTAAATGTTTTGGGTAATGAAACTTCTAAAGATTTTACATACACACCACGCCAGGTATTTGCGTTAGGGAGTAATAAGCCTTTGTCATGATAATGTTGTGGAAAGGCAATATCGGGGGTTCTAAGATCGCTAAAATCTAGTTCGGCTTTGCTTAAGTTAAACACGAATTTATTGGGATGTTTCGCCAATACAAAAGGTTGCAGGTCTATAGAGGTTATAATATCATTCCACCCAGAAGCAACGATAGAAAATTTCCCCGTAACCCTATTGGGTAGCTTCTCCGTAGTATTATCTAAGCGTTTAACCGTTTTTGTTTCTGGTAATAATTTTCCTTTTTTAGTAACCGGTAAAATCAAATTTCTAGAAAACTGAACCTCAGCCGTAAGTCCCATTTCTTTCACTCCGCTGCAATCTATAGTTACATAGCTAAGATTTTCCGTCACGCCCTTTTTATAATCAAAGCCACCCTTTAGTTCTAACAACCAATTTCCTGCATTGAACGGAATTTGAACATCACCTAGTAAAACTAAATTCCCATTACCAAAAAGACCTCCATCATGAGATAACTTTATAGTATTGGCAGCGAAAAAAATTTCTAAAGGAATACCTCTTTCATCTGTTTGTGGTAGTACTGCTCTAACAAAAACAGTTAGTTCGGTATAGTCTTTCTGTATGGTCGCTTTTGCAATTCCTATTGCATATTCTACGTCGTTGACCCTACTTTTAATACCTACCGGTAATGACACAATAGTAGTGCTAGAAATAATATTTACCCAAGCATTTTTGTTTTCTATTTCTTTTAATACCGTTTCTGCCTGTGCCCTATCATTTTTTATCGTGGAAGGAACAGGAAATTCCTTTTTAATATTCTGATACGAAAAAATATTATTTATGTTTAGTATAGTTTCTAAGGCTACTGTATTTTGCTTTGGTAGGGTATCTCCAAGCACAAAATTTACTGGCGCATGTGGCTTTCCAAAACTAGCGAGTGGAAAAATGCATAAGATGGCTAACAAAAAAATAGATTTGGGTCTTTTTTTGTACTTCATAAGTAAGGATTAACTAATAATGTTTAAATAGGATTGGATGTGATTCACCTCCTACAGAGTGACGAACATTTTTTCTAAGCAGTGATTACGATGACTACTATTTTATAAAGTGCTATAGAGTAACAGGAACAAAAGCATGCAAAAAATAGCTTCTAACTTGTCTAAATTGGGTAGTTCCATCTGTACTTGTTTTTAAAATTATCTGATTAAAACTAGCGACAAAAAAAGCGCTTACCTAATATCTGTGGTAGACAAAGTATGGACACGATGTAACCGTTTCCGCCTAGCTCCATAAAAATTTAAAAAAAACAAAAAGAACACAATAAGACTTTAACACCAACAAAAACAAAGACTTACAAGACCTAAACTGTTTTAAAAAAAGCTTTTTTATCAGGACAAAGCATGGACAGGTGTAAAAAAAAATAATTTCGAAATATGAAAACTAAAAGTCATCATTTCGCATTTTCTAGTAAATTAAATTCTTGAAAATGTAATTTTGAAAGCAATTAAATAGGTTAAAATAGGGTACTAAATTGCTAAAATAGTGTACTATAGTATATATGCATAATACTTACCTTTATTCTAAAATCCCCAAAGATTTATTTATCAACTTAATTACAATAAAATGAGAACACTACTACTTAAAACCTACTCTCGTGCAACAAGCGAGATTAAAACTTGTTATTCTTTAATTTTTTATCAGCTAAAAATCTTTTCACCTCAAAGCATTTGCTAAAAGTTGTGTTTTACTAAGAAAATTTAAGCGTATGTAATACCGCTTACTGTGCTGTACGTATTAAAATTTAAATACGTACACCGTGCACGTTGAGCCTATTGTTGCCTTAGCAAATCATGACAGAAGTGATGTAACCGTATACCCTACTCTAAAATTTAGTAGGTGCACTAAGACTTCTTATCATTTTCACAACGCTATAAGCATTCCCGCTATTTTTCAATAAAACGAACTTTTATTTCTGCATAAAAAGATAATGAGCCTTATAGCTATATACATCAATTTTTAATTGAACTGTACAGGCATTAGAACGTTTCTCTTACCCCATTCGTAAAGGAGGTAATTTGAGGAACAGGATAGGTATGTCTATAGGTCAAATGTTAAAAATTCAAAGCCTCAAACTTTTTTTAATTGCCATAAGCCACTCATTACATTCAATTAATTAATAATTAAAACGTATCACCTATGAAAACAATTACACCTTACCTACTTATGGCATTTATGTTTTTAAGTGTCCATTTAAAAGCACAAACGCTAGACGGAGAGCTCAAAAGATGGCACAAAGTATCTTTAACTTTTAATGGTCCAAATACCAATGAAACTGCCGCTCCCAATCCGTTTTCTGATTATAGATTAGAAGTAATTTTTACGCATACTGCTAGTAACAAATCGTATACCGTTCCTGGGTATTTTGCTGCTTGTGGCGATGCAGAGAATACAGGATGTGATTCTGGAAACAAATGGAGAGTACATTTTGCTCCAGACCATACAGGCGCATGGACCTGGAAAGCCACCTTTACCTCTGGAACTAATGTTGCCATAAATGGCGGTGGTTCTAGTGGCGGATTTATGGATGGAACTAACGGAACCTTCGCCATTGCAGAATCTAATAAGTCTGGAAGAGATTTCAGAAGTAAAGATCTTGGAAGGTTAACCTATGTTGGAGAACATTATTTAAAGCATATAGGAAGTGATCCTGAGAATCCAAACGGACCTTGGTTTTTGAAAGTTGGAGCAGATTCTCCTGAAAATCGCTTTCATTATGTAGACTTTGATGGTACTCCAGGAAATACGGCCGGAGGAAACAAAAGCAAAACTTGGGCAGCACATACACAAGATTATGTGGCTACCGATGCCAGCGCCTACACTTGGAGCGGTGGAAAAGGAAAAGGTATGCTAGGATCTATTAACTACCTATCTGGTCAAGGCGCCAACGTAATGTCATTCTTAACCTGGGCCGCTGGTGGTGATGACGGCGCAGTGTTTCCGCATATCCTAAAAGGTACCGATCAGGATTATTCCAATACGGGAAAAGCAGGTCAATGGGATAAATTACATAAAGACCGTTTTGATGTTTCTAAGCTAGCGCAATGGGAAAAAGTTATGGAGTATGCCGATAAAAAAGGGATGTACTTACATTTTAAAACCATGGAAACAGAGAATTGCGAGAAAATGGATGGCCATACTTTTGGGAGAGAAAGAAAATTGTACTACCGAGAGTTAATTGCAAGATTCGGACATCACCTAGCATTAAACTGGAACCTGTCTGAAGAATCTACGATCAAAGATGATGTCGTAAAATCTACCGTAAACTACATTCAAAATCTAGATCCTTACCAACATCATGTAGTGCTACATACCTATCCAGGGCAACAAGATCAAAGATATAATCCGTTATTAGGGAGTAAATCTAATCTGACTGGTGCCTCCGTACAAACAAGTCAGAATAATGTACATAATGACGTGCGTAGATGGGTAGAAAACTCTAAAAATGCCGGTAGAAAATGGGTGGTTGCTAACGATGAGCAAGGTAGTGCATCAGAAGGGATCATGGTTTCTGATAAACAAGTTAGAGAAAAAGTACTTTGGGCAACCTTACTTGCTGGTGGTGCTGGTGTAGAATATTACAGTGGCTATACTGCTGATGATGGGGATCTTAATGGACAAGATCATAGAAAAAGAGGCCTAAAATATAAAGAAGGTAGTTATGCGCTATCTTTCTTTACGGCCAATTTACTTCCTACCCTTACTGATATGGTTTCATCGGATGCCGTTACGGCCGATAGCAATGATTATGTGTTTGCCGCAGAAGGTAAAACTTATGCTATTTACAGACCCAATGGAGGGAGTACGGGTTTAAGCTTACCTGCAGGGAATGCCAAATATGACCTACAATGGTTTAATCCAAGAGCTGGGGGTAATCTTACCGCCAAAAATACATTAGGAACAAATTTAGTAGCACCAGACAACAATGACTGGGTGGCCTTAATTACAAGTAAAGATAGTGATGGTAATGCGGGTGGTTGTGATACGACGCTTACCGCAAGCTTATCTCATGATGCCTATTTACAAGGAACTACGAGATATAACACTAACGAGTTAAGAGTAGAAAGTGGAAAAAGAATATCTTACCTGCAGTTTACAGTACCAGCAACCACTGAAAATGTGACGAGTGCTAAATTAGCGTTAACCGTTTCTAGTGATGGTGGTAATGGTTTAATCGAAATTTATAAAGGAAGTACAAATACTTGGACCGAAGGGAATTTATCTGCAACCAATAAACCAGGGGAACAAACTAAATTAGGTTCTCTAAATACCACCTATAGTGTCGGCAGCACTTACAACTGGATATTATCTGGCGTTACTCCTGGAGAAACCATTTCTCTTATCGTAAAACAAATAGACGGCAATGATGTCTCTTTTTCATCCAAAGAAGGTTCTTCTGCTCCAAAACTAATTTTAGAATTGGCATGTGATGATACAGGTAATACCATTGATACGTTTATTGCTATTCCCGGAGTTTTAGAGGCGGAAGCATTTGCAACACAATCTGGTATTGAATTAGAAAATACAACCGACACCGATGGAGGTAAAAACATTGGCTACATCCAAAATGGAGATGCGACTACTTACTTACTTAATATAGCTGAAACAGGAATGTATCAAGTGGAAGCTAGAGTAGCGACGAATACTTCTGGAGGAACAATTTCATTAGTTTCTGAAAGCACAGCTTTAGGACAACTAGCGGTTGCAAATACTGGCGGATGGCAGACTTGGAAAACAGTGACGACTACGGTGAACTTAACTGCAGGAGAACAAACCCTAACCTTAAATTTCACTGGAGGCACTGGGTTTCTATTCAATGTAAATAAATTAAATTTTGTAAAGCAAGATACTGCAGCAAGTATGCTTGTAGCTCCTGCTACAAGCATTAAAACAACACTTGTAGCCTACCCTAATCCTGCACAAAACTATATTACCCTTTCTGGTATTATCAACGGGAACCAGCTTATCGTATATGATTTTTCTGGGAATATAGTACTGCAAAAAACGGCACTGAGCACAGAAGAAACTTTGGATGTTTCTAGTCTAAGGAAAGGAACCTACATAATTTCTATTGAAGGCACACAGAGCTTACAATTTATCAAACAATAAAAGTTAAGAGCGATTTAGGGTAGCACATTCTAGATCGCTCTTTATTATTTAAACATGCTTATTTTAAATAACCCCATGAGCTAGAGCACAATCTTATTTGAAAAATGAACACTATTTAAACATGAGAAAAATGAAAAATTATGTATTTAAAAAACATGCCTATACGATGAGTAGTCTATGGTGCATCCTCTTTATGGGGTTTCAACTAAATGCCCAATTAAAAGTGGGTGATCCCGGGGTAACTTTCGACTCCGGAAAATATGATAGCCGCTACCCACAAATGAAAAAATGGCAAACAGCGGGTGTTAGAGGCGGAATTCCTTTTGTCAAAGATCTCAGAGTGGTAAAAACGCTGACCAGTGGAGCCAATAGTGATGCTATTAATAAAGCTATCGTTGATGCGTCTAAAGAAAGTGGACTAGTAGCTGTCTTATTAAAAAAAGGAACCTACACTATTGATAAGCGAATTGTGATGAAATCAAATGTCTCTTTAATTGGAGAGGATAGAAATAAAGTAAAGTGCATCGTAAAAATGACGGATGGTGATGCTTTCAGCTTCTATAAAGTGAGTAAAAGTGGTATCTACACCTTAACCATTGAAGGCAGTTGGGGTACACCAAAATACGACTGGAATTATGGACTGGATGCCAATGATGAATTACCAAATAACGATAACATCTCTGTTAAAATAAGCACTTCAGAAGATTGTTGGTTAGATAAAGTGACGATCTTGAATTGCGCCAAAGATCCTATACGAGTACCTGCAAACCATGTAACCTTAAGAGATTTAAAAGTAGAAGGAGCGCATAAAAAAGCTGGAGGAGCGCAGGGATATTTTTTTATTCAAGGAGCTTATAACTTAGTTACCGGTTGTGAAATCACGCATTTAAGACATATTTCTCTTCAAGGGGGTAATGTAGAATACAATGTGGTGTATGACAATGATTTTAAACAAGAAGTAAGTTTTCATAGTGGAGACAAAGGCAATAATTTAATAGAAAACAATAGAATAACCTTGCCTTCTGACATGCCTAACTCAAAAGCAGATACGCCTAATGCTGCCTATAACAATAGTAAGGAGCCTAATTACTTTGCTATTATGGGGCCTTGGTCTACACAACATCAAAACTCTAAATACCCTAATTTCATTTATAGAAATACTTGTTTAGAAAAAAACCATAACAATGCAACACCTTGGTCAGACCCTGCCTTATTATACAAAGGTCCTAAAGAGGTGAAACCAGCTAATCCTGCCACAAACTTTCCTGCTTTGGCAGCAAGTTTAAGCCCAAAAGGAGGTACTTTATATCCTATAAAATTAGGAGGAGCTACCGGAGGAAGTACAACGTGCACGGAGGCGTTAAACGTATCACCCACTGAAGATGCCTACCTTCAAGGAACTACACGTTATAATAGCAATCAGCTTCGAGTAGAAAACGGAAAACGATTGGTTTTCCTGAAATTTAAAATCCCTACTAATTTTAAAGCTAACGATGCTGCAACCCTAAACCTAACCGTATCTTCTGATAACGGAAACGGTCGTATAGATATTTTTAAAGGAAAATCTACGAATTGGACAGAAGAGAACTTATCTAGCGGTAACAGACCCGTTCAAGGTGCTTTATTAGGAACTAAAACAGGCACCTATAATGTAGGGGCAAGCTACCAATGGAACCTATCGGGTATTACTGCAGGAGAAACCGTTACAATAATCGTTAGACAAGTTAGTGGTAATGATGTTTCTTTTTGGTCTAAAGAAGGTAGCAAGGCTCCTAAACTTACTTTATCCTGTAGTGCGCTCAATAGTACTGCCGCAAAAAGTATCAGCGAAGTTTCAATTGAACCATCCGTATTATTATTTCCTAATCCTGCACAAAACTATATAACCCTTACAGGTATTACTCATGGTGATATGATTATCGTATATGATTTTTCTGGAAATAGTGTCCTGCAAGAAGTAGCGCAATATACCGAAGAAACCATAGATATCTCTAGTTTAAAAAAAGGAAATTATATTATTTCTATCGCAGGAAAAAACAATCAACAATTTATAAAAGAATAATTTATAACTAGGCCTAAGACAACAATGCTTAGGTCTCGTTTTTATATAAAAACTACTATGAACTCAACAAGACAACACATAAATACTTATATACTAGGTTTATTTTTAATACTCTGCAGCACTACCCTAGTCGCACAAAAAAACTATTATGTAAGTGCCTCGGGCACTGATTCAAATAATGGGACATCAGCAGCATCTCCTTGGAAAACCATAAACAAAGTAAACAGCATGAAGAATGCTCTAGCTCCAGGAGACATTATTCATTTTAATAGCGGGGACGTCTTTTACGGAAGTCTAGATTTAAAAGGTAAAAAAGGTTCTTCTAGCAATGCCATCGTATTAAAATCTTATGGATCTGGAACTAAGCCCGTGCTAAGAGCGGCAAAGAAAATTACGGGATGGACACGTCATAGTGGTGCTATCTGGAAAGTAAATCTACCTAAAATTGATAATGGGAGAATTCCCTCTTTATTTTTAGAGAATGTAGCACAGCAAATAGGTAGAGAGCCTAATAGTGATGCTCCTAATGGTGGCTATAGAACCATCAAGGACCATGCAGGTAATAACACCTCTGTTTCTGAAGCTTCCAGTTTACCCTATGCTTCCAATAGTTTTAGAGGTGGTGAAATTACTATAAGAACTACAGATGATAACGTAAAAGTAGAAACGATAACGTCTCACTCTGGTACCACGGTAAACTTTAGCTTATCTGACCCCAACAGTAATTTTGAAAATAATATAGAAAACAATTTTGGATACTTTTTCCAAAACCATGTAAACACTTTAGATAAAAATGGAGAATGGGCTCATGACATTACGGCTGGTCTATTATACTTGTATAGCACTAATGACCCTAATAGTTTGAGTGTAGAAATTCCTGAAGGAGAAGAGACTTTGGCTTTAAACAATAGTAGCTATATTAAAATTCAAGATTTAAAAATAGAAGGCGGTTTAAAACAAACATTAGCGGTAAGCGGTGCAGCCAATTTAACAATAAACAATTGTGATTTTAAAAACGGAAACAACTATTTATCCTTAGGTTTTACACTTACCAATATAATAGCCACAAACAATACATTTGAAGAAAGTAATAACAGTGCCATTCGTTGGGAAGCCATAAGCGGACTCACCTTTACCAACAATAAAATTGTAAACATCGGTATGCGTTCTGGTATGGGAGACCGCAGTTTTATAGGCTATACAGGCGTAAGGTTTATCAGTAAATCTGGATCTTCAGAGAACATCATAGAAAAAAATTCACTTAAAAATGTTGGATACCATGCCTTGAATTTTTCGGGTGGTAATTTTAAAGTACGCTATAATGACATTAGTAATTATTGCTATACCAAAGATGATGGTGGCGGCATATACTCCGTTGGGAATAAAGAGGCTACAAATAGCGTATATAAAAATATGGTACATGATTCTCCAGGAGCTATCAGAGGTATCCCTACGAGTAGAGGCGTAAAAACTGCTGGTATTTATATTGATAATGATTCGCAAAATCAGTCCATTTATGAAAATACAGTATACAACGTAGTTGGTTGGGGTATTATGGCGAATTTATCTAGTAAGAATAGTATTAAAGATAATACCGTGTATAACTGTGATTATGGTTTAGTATTATCTACGTATACAAATAGTTTCGGTACCGGTGGTAGTGTTGCAAAATCTACAAATAACACAGTAACCAATAATATCTTATTCTCTAAAAAACCCACACAGTTTTCTGCTAGATATACCAATCAAATTACAGAAGCCAATTTTAATACGTTTCTAGGCGATATCAATAGCAATTACTATTGCCAACCATATACCGATGGAAAAGAAGTGAGTGTAACGGTGGCCAGACAGACCAATGATTACACCTTAGATCAGTTTAAAACTAAGTACCCTACTTATGAAAAAAAAGGCAAAAGAGCGCCTGTTAGTTTTAGTACTTCTACTAATCCTGATTCATTTATTAAATTTGTTGTCAATAATACAGGAGCAGATAAGGCCGTAAATTTAGGTAATACTGCGTATGTTGATGCTACACATAAAGCGTATTCTGGTAATGTTACTATAGCACCATACTCTGCTATTGTTTTATTAAAAGGTACAGCAGACACTTCGACGCCCATAAGCTCTCAATTAATAGAAAACGGAGTATACACCTTAGAATCTGTGAGCTCTAATCAACGATTATTATCTAGAGCTTTAGAAAATTACGCCGCTCAAATGATCAATCCAGGCGATTACGATGATCAAAAATGGGTGTTTAATCATTTAGGTGAGAATGTATATACAATTAAAAATAAAGGAAATAACAGGTTCTTAGAAGTGCCTTATGCTAAATGTGAAAATAGTGTACAGGTTGCTACTTATACAAGTGCCGCAGGAACCCACCAACAATGGAAAGTTGTTGAAAATGGCGAAGGTATTTATGGAATACAACCAAACCATTGCACTTCTCAAGGGTTAGACAGGAACAACGGCTCAGTAAATGCCAACGTAATTACCTACACGTATGGTACGGACAATGGCAATCAAAAATGGAAAATTGTACCTGCAGCTGCCAGTCTTACGGTAAGTGCAATGGCGCTACAAGTATTTCCTAATCCAGCACAAGAATATATAAAGATTGTGGGTGTTACCTCTGGAGATCAATTAAAGATTAGAAATATGAGTGGTATCGTTTTAAAAACTATACCTGTAACTTCCGATGAAGAACTAATTTCCTTAGATGGCTTAAAATCTGGAATGTATATTATTTCTATTTCAGGTAAAGAAAGTCTACAGTTTTTTAAACAATAAACAGCACACTTTTATATAGCCTCCCACATTTAATATCTGGGAGGCTTTTTTGTTTATAGCCAGAACCTAGTTCAGTCGAATGCTAAAATTATAGTATCTTCCAACAAATCATATTTTCTTAGTTATCGAATAACTCATCCGCACAAAATGAAAGTTTTAAAATACATAGGCTACACTATTTTAGGAATTGTTCTCTTATTTCTTAGTTTGATTTATTTATTAAAAATACAAAGAGAGACGGTAAAAAGTAGGCTAGACATTCAGGCTGCTAAAAATCTAATAATCCCCATTAAAAAAACACATTCTCAAAGAGTTTATTATGGTGGTCATGGTTTAGGTTGGGGAGGTGGAGATGTAAAAAACTTGATTGAGTTTAATTATCTTGAAAAAAAATATTCCCATGAAACCCCCTTTATTCTTGTGCTATTTAGACTATATAAAGGAGATTTTTATATAGCGTATTATGATAGAGAAACGGACTTTAATAACATCACGTACCGATTTTACAAATCAAATAAAAAAAGAGAATTTGAGGAAATTAAAGCAACTACTTTCCCGAAACATCTAGCCATACAAAATAGATTTTGGTGTGTTGAATGTTATGATGGCAGTAAACCAGAAGATCTAATAGGTCTGGAGCCTACAAATATGCTAGGAACAACAACTGCGAAATTATGGTATTTAATAGAAGGAAAGCCGGAAATATATAATGAAAACCCAAAGCAATTTTTAAAAGAATACAAACAGAAATACATCACGCATAGCGAATAAGTCAGAAAATATAATTCTAATACTATCCATCTTTCTTTGGCAGCACACTATTCAAAAAAAACAAGATGTTACCTTCAATGATAATCATCAGTTTTGTATACCTCGGTTCTAATTACCTTTGTATCTTGTAATTTAAGTGGTTTTACGACTGCCTATTATTAAAATACAAGTCTATGCTTTGGTGTCTGATACTTTTTAATTTCATAACGTTTCAAGGAGATTTAACACCTTCCCCAGATAAAACGTTATGGTATGATATTATCTATAAAGAGAAAACTATAGGAAGTTTAAAAGCTACAAAAACTCACAAGGATGCCAATACAACCTATCGTACCTCAAGTACTATTGAGTTTAGACTCATAAAAGAGTTTGCTGTAAACTATAATTACAGTGTAGATTTTGAGGCTAAACTTTTGAAAAAAGCTGTGGTAAACATTCGTATAAATGATAAGTCACATGCAAAAACACTCACCCAATGGCATGAGAACGAGTATCACATTGAAAAAAACGGAAAGACTGAAGCTCCTCTAGAAAGTACCATTAATTACGCTACCATCTTATTGTATTTTGTAGAACCTTCCAACGTTACAGATTGTTATTCTGAGCAAGACGGTAGTTTTAATACCATAATTCCTTTAGGCAATCATGGCTACAAGAAAATAAATGCGAACGGCAAAGGAAATGAGTATTATTATAAGCAAGGTGTCTTA
Source organism: Cellulophaga sp. HaHa_2_95 (assembly GCF_019278565.1). Next base: position 3,273,814 of record NZ_CP058988.1, read on the forward strand.
GAAAAAGCGGTGATAGATGGCGGACTAATATCTTTTGAAATGCAACTGCGCGAATAGTTTTTAGATAAAATCAGATAAGCCTTCCCTCCTACTTGTTGATGGTAATTTCAAAAATTAGACCTTAGAAACAGGCATCAAGTCCAAGAAAATTGTCAGTTCGAGTGATTTTTGTGCAGGGTAACGAAACAAAAATAGTATCGAGAACTAGCGGCAAGAAAAAGCTTCAAATTCACTCGAAGTGACTACCCTATTCAAGTTAAAAACGCATTATCAGTTCAAGCGATTTTTGTACAGTGTAACGAAACAAAAATAGTATCGAGAACTAGCGGCAAGAGAAAGCTTCAAACTCATGCGAAGCGACAATTCTATTCAAAAAAACGCATTGTCAGTTCGAGTGATTTTTGTACAGTGTAACGAAACAAAAATAGTATCGAGAACTAGCGGCAAGAAAAAAAGTACAACAGCATTAATAAAATGTAAAATAAAATGTATCCTTTTTAAGGTTTATCAGTCTACTTACTGAACCTTAAAAATTAGAATACTATGAATACTTGTAAATGCACCAATTGTGACTGTGCCAAATGTAATTGTAAAAATTGCATGGAACGTAATTGCCCATGTACTATATGTGAATGTACAAAATGTACCTGTTGTTAATTTTATCAAAAGCTAGTTATTTAACTAGCTTTTATTTATTTTTCAAGTATGGAAACTCAAAAAATATGGAACAAATTTAATGATGAGCTCTATTTTTTTATTTTAAAAAAAACAAAAAGTAAAGACGCTACAAATGACATTTTCCAAAATACTTTTCTGAAAATTCATGAAAACTTATCAAAACTAAAAAAAGATGAAAAAGCTAGGGCCTGGGTGTTTCAAATAGCTAGAAACGAAATAGCCAATTACTATACGAAGGAAGCTGTTTATGTGGAGAAAAATAGCGCGAATATAAGTGAGCCGTTGCAAGAATATCAATCGGTCTGTTGCTTTGATAAATTCATAGATGATTTACCGGAGATTTACAAACAAGTGATTGAATTGATCTATATCAAAGGGCTAAAACAAAAAGATATTGCCACGCAATTAGATATTAGTCTTGAAAATGTAAAAGTAAGAATTAAAAGGGGCAAGGATATTTTAAAGAACGAATTCAACACATGTTGCAAATATGAGTTTGATAAAAATGGAAAGTTAATTGGGGAGTCTAATTGTGCTGCTTGTAAAGCGAGCTAGAAAAAGCCTCTAAACGAATCATTGAAGCAGAAAACAACTAATTTCTTCTTTAGGCTATAAGCTTTGAGTCGTCTAAAAGCTTAGCTGTTGCTTATAATAAAGCTAGACACAATGTAATAGGGCGTTACTTTTAATTTTCAAAGTTATTTCAATTCTGTGATTTTTAGAAAGGTTTTAAATAGTAATAAGAAATTTTAGACATCATTTACTTTTACAAGATGCTGCAAGTAATCTAGAGTTAGATAAATTTTCAAGTAAATAGCTAATAATTTTGCTGATTCAATGCTTACCATGTAGCCCATAGTTATATAGCTAAGGAAACGGAGCTTATGGTAATGTCAGTAATATATCGAAGTTGGTCTTAGTTCTTCAAAATTATATAGAAGATATAATGAACATATGTTCAATATATCTTAAATTGGCAGTATAATGAACATATGTTCATTATACAATTGTTAGGCACAATTAAAAAAATGAGAGAATTTGATTTTTTAGAATTTCACAATAACATTCAAAAAGATTTCAGTGATGTAGCTTCTGTTATTATTTCAATAGAGAGAGTGGAATGGAACCGAGTTCATTGGCCTAATAATTACGATGATGGATATTATGATGAACAATATGAATTAGATAAAGCAAGATTAGTTGAAATATTAAATGGAATAAAATTAAAGTTCGAATTTGCCTATGAAATTTTGAACTTAGTAAATATGTCCTTAAAATTAGAAAGTCAATTAAAAAAACATTTGGACAAATTTGATCAATTAGATTTTATACATTTCGTTGATGTTTTTTATTCACCAGCTCAATGGATTTTTAGACAGCATTTGGAAGCCATAACATCTCATATAAAAATTGGAACCGAAAATGATTATGAAGACACCTATTCGAAAAGATTGCTTGAACAAATTTTGCGAGGCACACCAAAAATGATTTATGACCGAGCTCTGGAACCCTCAAAAGAATCAGAAGTTCAAAGTGAAGTTTATAAAACTTTGATTCACGTTTTTCCTGATACTGTAAGAGAAATTCCGATTGCGAAAATTTCTAAAACTTATAAACCAGATATTGGGATTAAACAGTTAAAAAGCGCTATTGAATATAAGTTTGTTGATTCCGCAAAAGAAGCAAAAACTTCTATTGGAGGAATATTTGAAGACATCCAAGGATATGAAGGTTCGGAAGATTGGACTACTTTTTACGCTGTAATTTATATGACCGATAACTACCTTACTGTAGATCAAGTTGAAGCCGAATTCAAATTATCAAAAGTCCCACACAACTGGAAACCCATTGTAGTGTATGGAAAAGGAAGTAGGAATAAATAACTGTGCCTAACACTATATATAGCAAATTGGGCGATTAGTGTTTAATCGAAAAGTCATTGTCTATTTACAAAGTCGCCAAATCTTTTGATTTGGTATTAAAAAAGAAAAATTAAAACAAAATAAAAAGATTTGGCTTGTGGCTAAACCGATAATAATCGTTTATTTATTGCCCAACATGCCATATATTTAACGTTGCCAGTAATTTAGAAAAATGATAATTGAATACGAAAATACATTACGAAAACTTATAACTTCAGTTATAGGATTTAATGATAATACAGACTATAAAGTTTCTTCTGAACGATTAAACAAATGGAAAGAAAAAAGAGATATTGAATCTAAAAAAAATAATGGAATTTTATTCGAGTCCAGAATTATATTTTTCTCTGACTTTTACGATTTGAAAACAATAATTGATAAAAATTGGGAACTGTTTTTACCAATTTTAAATGAAAAAAAAAGATTTTCTGTATTTTTTAAAGAAATTGAACAATACAGAAATACAGTAGCTCACGGAAGAAAATTAATTAAAAGCCAAGAAGATTTATTATCAGGTATTCTTATGGATTTAAAAAACTCTATAACACAATACCATAATCGAAACGAAAAAATGGATGATTATTTTATTGAAATTATTAAAGTAAGTGATAATATAGGAAGTTCTTGGGGAGAATCTATATTCAGTAAAAGTAAAAAACCAACTATTAGAGTTGGCGATGAATATGAATTATTAGTGGAAGCTAATGATCCTAAAGATAGAGAAATAGAGTATAAACTATTTCATTTTACTGGAAAACTTAAAATTAATCAAAAATCAAATAGATTTAATTTTACCATTGACGAAAGTTTAATTGGTCAAAATATTATGATTCTTGTAACAGCTTATACACCAGATTCGGAATATAAAAATGAAAGTTCAATGAAAATAAATTTAACTGTATTACCTAAATAAAAACTACTGGCAACACCGTATATAATTTATTGCTTGTCCTAGCCTACTTACGAAAATCCTCGCGGATTTTCTATTCGGTTTTTATTTGCTAAATTACATCCTAAACCACGCAACAAACCATATACAAACACGTTGTACGCAAGCTGAAAAAAGAAAATTATGATTCCAATTTTTGAACAAGGACATCAACAAGGAATTGGTCACGGATATAATAGCTTTTTAAAAAGATTTATTGATATCTGCGAAAATCACCTGAAAAACAAAAGAGCAAAATCATTTGCATTTATACTTTACGATTTTCACGACAAACAAATTCGAGATATTTTGAAAAGTCAAGGTGGATTTGCAAAGCTTGACCGACTTTCAGGCTCGGAATTATCCGTTTTCTATATCCATTCTGACAATAAAAAACTAGTTAAAGCATTTAATAGAATTTTTGTTGGAGCATTTGAAATCAAAAATACAGCGGAATTACCTTGTGTGCTATTCTTTAAAATGGAAGATGGAGATGTCGATGATGTACAAATCGTTGAATTAGAGCAAACTGACAAAATGTTTGCATTCCAAGAACTATATAACACTATTGAAAATTATCTAAAAAACAGTAAAAATTTACCTACCCCAAAAAGAAACAAACTAACTGAATTCATTGGTAAAGTAAAAACAATTACAGTTGAAGAATTAATCAAATGGGTAATCGGACAAGGATTAGAAAGAGCAGAAGATATATATTAAATGAATGGCGGAAAAACACGACATAGATACTTATTCAAAACTAGAACTTGGAGCTTCATTTTTCCTTCAAGAATCTTTTCACCACATTCATAGTGCTTTATCCTACGAATATGCTTCAATTTTATTTGCAGAAGAATTGGATAAAATAGAACCATCAAAAGCTGATAGAAAGGTAATGGATACAATGAACTTACCAAATAATGCTGTTGGAATTCTACAATCGAATATTCCTGATGTTCTTACCGATGAAACCTTAGGTAAGATGTCTGTATCTTGGCAAAAATCTCAATTGAAAGCCAACAATAGTAAACACAAGTTTGGTCTAAACCACAGAATAGATTCGATAGAAATCCTTGGGCACTTAAACAACTTTGGATTTTTTATGGAGACTCTAATAAATAGACACCTTTTGTTTCTAAAGCAAACTAAAGAGATAGATGATTTTAGCTACGCAAGAATCTCTGTGGCAAAGGTTATGGAAAGAATCATTTATATCTTCAAAGAAGACTTGACTAATGGAAAAACTCATCTTAATGAAATAGTAAACTTGTTCAGTTTGAGAAACAAAACAGTTCATTTTACACCAGACAATGCAAAAGCATTAAAACCTAAAATTTCTGAATTAATACAAATTTGGAATCAAAGTGAAAAGCTTATCAAAAAGTTGGAAAAACAAGAGAAATTTAATGAAGAAAAATTCTCAATTAGATTAGCTAATCATATAAAAGAAATAAAAGAAAGGTGGAATTAAGCCAGCGTACAACAAAGAACTGAGGTAAAAAACAAGTAAATTCTTCCTTAATCTGAGACACTATTATTCTAGGCTCATAAATTCAAAAAACAGATTCTTGAGCTTTTTTTTTTCGGTTTATTCCCTATTTATTTAGGTAATACAGAAACATAAGCTTCATCATAGGGTCTGCCAGATTTTGCGATAGCAAAGGACTGTTTAAGTAGTTTGTTAGCAACTGCTATCAGTGCCAGTTTCTTGCTCTTCCCTTTGTTCACGATTCGCTCATATACCGCTCTGCATGCCTTGTTGTGTTTACAGGCATTGAAAGAACATAGAAACAATAGATTACGAAGCTTTCTATTACCGACCTTACTTATTCTCGCTTGACCTCTTACGCTGCTCCCCGACTCTCGTATCGTTGGGGTTATACCTACATAACTACAAAGCTGTGATGCCGTTTCAAACTTACTGAAACCATCAGTGACCACTATTAGGAACAATGCGGTCTTTTGCCCTATACCAGGTATTGATGTCAACAAGGTCAATTGCTCTTGTTGGTCCTCTTTCACTAATGATAGAATCTTTGATTCGATTGCCGTTACTTCTTTATTGAGCTGCTTCTTGTTGCGTATCAACGAACGATAAACAAACTTTGAGGGTATACCTAAAACCGCTTCCCCATGTATTTTGTTCTTGGTTGCCGTTCGTTGTTTTAAATAGGCATCCAATAACCGGAACAACTGTAGACACTCACTCTGGGTATCCGTCAAAGCATTGTAAATAGGAACCTCGTTGATCAGGGCATATTCACATATAGCCTTGGCATCGCTTTTGTCCGTTTTCACCTTTGCCAGTTTCATTTGAATGAACCGCTTTATAGATAATGGGTTTACTACTGAAACTACTACTTCATTTTTGTAAAGAAACTGTGCAAGTCTGTAATGATAATAACCGGTAGCTTCCATAACAACCAATGAACTTTTGGGTAATTCCTTAAGGAATTTCTTAAATCCAATTTCATCATTCTTATACTGGTCATGACCTTGGTTACTACCATGTACATCAAAGACATCCCTGCCTGCCGGCAGGCAGGTTTACTGATGTCAACTCCAAAAGTTTCTTTATATTTATTCATAAGAAATGTTTTATGAAAGAACTAGCTACTTCTGCTCACAACAACTTGAAAACGAGATCTAAAGTCTCACACCTGCCTGCCGACAGGCAGGGAACTGAACGTGATTTAAGTAGTAAAAGAGAGAGGATTATCAATGTTGTCGAAGTCTAAAGCTTCACCGTGTATACTAACCTTAATTCTCTCTTTTGTTCTTTCTAGTTATAGCAACAATTTACTAAGAATCAAACTTAAGACGTGTATAAAACATAGCTAATAAAGGCTTAACTCAAGGGTTTGTGCTTATTTGCAAAGATCGCCAAATTTTTAAATTTGGCTTTTAGAATAAAAAATTAAAAACAAAACATAAAAATTCGGCTCTGTGTTTATCCGAAAATTTAGCGTCTTTTTACACGCTACGTTTCATACACAAGACCGTTGGCAGTAATATAATAAAAGGACAAGTAAAACACAGATTTGGAAAAGTTTTAAGAGTTAAGATATCTCAACTTTGTATTAAACATAAAACAAAGAATTATGAGTAATCTAAAAGGAAAAATTGCGATAGTAACAGGTTCATCAAGAGGTATAGGAGCTGAAATAGCCAAAACACTAGGCAAAAACGGAGCTAAAATAGTAATCAACTACACAACAAATAAAGATTCAGCTGAAAGAGTTGTTAACGAAATTATTCAAAATGGCTCTGAAGCAATCAGTATACAGGCCGATGTCAGCCTTCAAAAAGATGTAAGTCGTTTATTTGACGAAACAATTAATCATTTTGGTAAGATTGATATTCTAGTAAACAACGCTGGAGTAATGCTTAACTCTTTAATTAAAGATACTACAGACGATTTGTTTGACAAACAAATAAATATTAATGTAAAAGGAGTGTTCAATACATTTCGGGAAGCATCAACCAAATTAGCTGATAACGGAAGTATCATCAATCTTTCATCTACAGTTACACGTACAATTTTTCCAACTTACGGCATTTATTCCGCATCTAAAATAGCCGTAGAACAGATGAGTAAAGTTTTTGCTAAAGAAATAGGTAATAGAGGTATTAAAGTAAACTGTGTATTACCTGGACCAACAAGTACCGAATTATTTTTAAAAGGAAAATCGGAAGGATTAATATCACAACTCGCAAATAATAATGCCTTTAAGAGATTAGGAACTCCAAGTGATATTGCAAAAGTAGTTGCTTTTTTAGCCAGTGATGAAGCAAAATGGATTTCAGCTCAAAATATTGGTGCTAACGGAGCTATGGCATAACTTAAAAACAAATTTATTATGAAACAATTTTTAACAGCCATAACAATGGGCACTTTGGGTGCATTAGCCGTTTTTATATCATTTTCATTCCATTGGCCAACTTGGCTACTCTTTATTGCTTGGCTAAGCTATTATATATTTGGTAAATCTTTAAAATCTGCTTTCTATACATTAATACCTATTACAACAGGAATATTTATGGGGATTTCAATACAAATATTAGGAGGTTTTTTCAGTAAATATCTTGGAGCTATTGGTTTTCCTATAGCAGTATTCATATTTATTACATCATTAACTTATTTGGCAAAAATTAAATTATTAAGTAATATTCCTGCTTGGTTTATTGGATTAATTATTTTCTTTGGTATTCATCCATCGATAGAATTTAAACCAATATTAAGTTTATTTATTCCTATAATTGTTGGATTTTTGTTTGCCTTTTTAAACGACATAACAGCAGATAGAATTCAAAAAAATAAATCAGTTTTAAAATAATAATATGGTAAACCTAAAAAAATTCTCAAAAATTAAGGATTACCATAACTTTGCTAATCTTAGCACTCCTAAACATCCTTTAATTAGTTTGATAAACTATAGTGAAGTTAAATACCCTGAAGACATTAAAGAATTAAATTTTGTACAAGAATATTATACTATTGGTTTAAAACGAAATGTTCCTTACAAATTTTTTTATGGTCAACAAGAATATGATTTTGATGAGGGAGTAATGACTTTTATTTCTCCGAATCAAGTTTTGAATATGGAAAGTAATCCAAATGTTAATTCGAATAAAGAATTAAAACCTTCAGGTTGGTTACTTTGTATTCATCCAGGTTTTTTATGGAATACTTCTTTATCAAAATTAATTAAAACGTACGATTTTTTTGGATACGTTATCAATGAAGCATTATTCCTTTCTGAAAAAGAAGAACTTATGATGATTGATATTTTAAAAAACATTGAAAAAGAATACCAAGCTAATATTGATAAGTTTAGTCAGAAAATAATAGTTTCACAATTAGAGCTATTATTAAATTATGCCGAACGATTTTATGAACGCCAATTTATTACTCGCAATAAATCAAATCATCAACTTTTAGAGCGAGTTGAAAATTTATTATCGAACTATTTTAATCAAAGTGATTTAATTGAGCTTGGTTTACCAACTGTTGAATATATTTCAAATAAACTTAATCTTTCTTCAAATTATTTAAGTAGTATGCTTAAATCTTTAACTGGAATGAGTACGCAACAACACATTCACAACAAATTGATTGATAAAGCAAAGGAACAATTATCTATAACGCAATCTCCTATTAGTGAAATTGCATATAAATTAGGCTTCGAATATCCTTCCTCATTCAACAAACTGTTTAAGAGTAAAACTGAAATGTCACCTTTGGAATTCAGGAAAAAATTTAATTAGAAAAAAATACTACTGCCAACAATGGTAACCGTTGCACAACTCCATAATTACAAAATAATAGCCTTTATGACCGCCTTCTAAGGCGGTTTAATTTTTCAATTAGTTAATTAATTGGTTGTTTTTAAGGTGTTTAAACGTGATTTAAGTAGTAAAAGAGAGCCAATTATCAATATTGTCGAAGTCTAAAGCTTCACCGTGTATAGCAACCTTAATTCTCTCTTTTGTTCTTTCTAGTTATAACAACAATTTACTGAGAATCAAACTTAAGCCGTGTATAATTAATTGATTTGGTCGTTGCCTACTTGGAAAATTCCTTCGGAATTTTCTCGCGTTCGTTTTTGTTTACTAAATTAGTTACTGAAACACGCAACTAACCATACACAACAACGTTGTGCATAATGAAAAATAATCAAAAAAATAGGAAAATGAAAAGTCTTAATGGAACTTGGTTAATGATAAAAACAGGAGATGATTATGGACCTCCTGAATTCATTGAATTCAAGAATGACCAAATTATTCACTTTGATTTGGAGAAAAAAAGCGGAGATAAATTAGTAAAAAAAACTTCTGAATGGAATGAAAAACTAATTGAATCCAAATATGAGTTTATAAATGACAATCGGATAAGAATTTATAGAATGGGAAAAACCCATACTGTTATTAGTGAAACGGAATCTAAAATAGAGGACACTGAATATGAAATAGATTACGAAAGAATTACACCTACTGAAACCGAATTAACTGCAAATAAAATACAAAAACTTGAATTCAAAGCTGAATGGAATAATGAGAAAATTCCTTTCGTTTTTAATACAGAACTTGACAGCAAATCAATAAAAGAAATTAATAAGGAGCTAAACAGAGAAGGGCAAAAATTAGTATTAGAAAATCTGCAAGGAACTTATTTTGCTTCAGTTTATGACAATGGAAAAAGAAGAACTCTAATTGGTATTAAAGAAATTACCGAAGAGAAAGCAATCCTTTATGGTTTTCCTGAAATACCATATCAAATTATAGCGAAATAATAAAAAAGTACTAAGCACAACACAATATATAGCAAATTGGGCGATTAGTGTGTAACCGAAAGTTCATTGTTTATTTGCAAAGTCGCCAAATCTTTTGATCTGGTATTTAAAGAGAAAAATTAAAACAAAATAAAAAGTTTTGGCTAAGTGCTTAATCGGAAATTAATCGTTTATTTATTCCCGTACTAATCATGGCCGAGACAGTTCGCAGCAATTCAAGGAATGGCAAAACAGACAGCATTTGAATTTTATACCGCTTTGGAAAATCAATTTCCTAAAGTCAAACAACTATACCTTCTTAAAGATATTGACCTTGATGAAGATGGATTCGAGAACTGTGGAATTATGACAAAACTTGCGAAGCAATTAACACAGTTTGTACAAGATGGTGAGTGTGAAGAAGCAATTCAATTTATGAACGCTGTGGAAAATGCTTTTGAAATAGCTGAGTCAACGGTAACCAATTACCTATACACAGATTTTTTAGTAACGATAATGGAACAAAAAAAGGAACCTAAAGAGTATCTAAAATCAATTATGGGATCGAAAACAAAGGAACATTACCAGAATCTTTTTGCTTTCTATCGAGAAATTGATAATTAATAAAAGCTGCTAACACGGTACATAGCAAATAGGGCGTTCGGTGGTTTACGAAAGTTCAATGCTATTTACAATAGTCCGCTAAATATAAAATTTTGATATTTATATCGGAAAAAATAAAAGCAATATATTTATAGGTACCTAAGTAATAAATCGAAACGAAAATGCTTATTTTATGCCCTACATTTAGGATACAATTTTTATAAACCACTATGATAGATTTATCTCATGCTGAGCATCAAATTCGCTGTGTCACAAATTTTGACGACCTTATTTCCATGCCTTTTATGGGAAAAATTAACGCGGCTTGTTGGACTCGTGAATTAGTAGGCGATTTTTCTGAGATCATCCAGCAATTAGAACTTCACGAAAACATAGCGGAAATTGGTCAAGAAGAGCTTCGTGAACTCGAATTAAGCGATCAGGGACAACTTGCTCGTGAAATTCTTTTAAATGATTTGCAGGCCCTAAAAAATCATGGTGCATCTCCAGTACTAAATCTAATCAAGTGTTATGAAAGAGATGATGCGTACCCATTTTTCCCTACAGATGTGTATTCTTTTCATGTAGATCGTTCTCCGATCCCAACCGATACCTTTTTATGTACCTATCACGGTGATTCGAGTGATATAATTCCCAATTCACAAGCCATTCAAAAAGTATTGGTTCCTGAAATTCGGGCAGAACTCAGAAAACTGTATGGTGGTGCTGATGAAGGTTTTGAAGCATTTTTAAGTGAGTATTTCTTTGATCTCCATTATCACCCCAAACCTAAAGCACCTATTATGAACTTAGGCATTGGTCATTTATGGAAATTAGCCGTAGATCATCCCGAAAGTCAATCTCTTCCGTGTATTCACCGCGCACCTAACGAAATAACAGGACAACACCGTTTGTTGCTGATCTGTTAAATAGATATCAAAAAAAAATACAGATTTTTAAGTACACTGTAATCTAACGAAAGACCTATTATTTTCTCAAAAAAATTATTGACAGTACCCTTTGCCTATAATTTATAAATGTAAAAATTAAACGCCCGTAATGTACTAGATGATGCTCTAATATATAGTGACAAAAAACGTAACATATACAGCTGAGAACCAATACCTATGTGTTTAGAAACTGCGTTTAGCCTAGCTTTAAAGTCATATTAAGCCTAACCTCCTAATTAGTATACTTGTTTGATGAAAGAAAAATTAAAAGAACATATTGATAATGTAATCTCACTTACAGCTGATGAGTTCTCATTGGTACTAACACACTTTACTCTCACAAAATATAAAAAAAATGATTATATAATTCAAGAAGGAGAAGCGGTAACGCAGTGTTATTTTGTTGTAGCTGGACTTTTAAAATTAGTGCATGATGACAAAAATGGAAAACAACATATCGTGTCATTTGCAATGGAAGATTGGTGGGAAAGTGATTTTTCAGCTTATTTCTCACAGACTAAAGCTAAAATGTCTTTACAGTGTATTGAAAATACTATAGTATATGCCATAAGCTTAAAAAATTACCAAAAGCTGTCTAGGGAATCACCCAAAATGCAGCGTTTTTTTCTTGAAAAAGCTAACTCAGGACATATTGCTTCACAAAATAGAATCTTATCTTTTTTAACATCAAATGCAAAAGAAAGGTATGAACAACTTCTTAAACAATATCCATTATTAATTCAACGCGTACCTAAAACACTTTTAGCTTCTTATCTAGGGATTACACGCGAAACACTTAGCCGACTTTCTTCTTAATATTTAAGCTACTTATAATTGTGATGTATGTCACGCTTGAGATCATGCTATGGTTTCCATATTTGTGATATACTAACAATGCTGCACGTAGGCGTATAAACCTGAAATTATCAGCAATTATAATCGTAACAACGATGTCTGTAGTAGCACAACATAAAAAAGAAGAAAAGATGACAAAGCAAATCATTAATCCATGGCAATGGCAAAACGAAAGAAGTTATGTGCAAGCCGTTGAAGTTACACAACCAAAAAGCACCCTTTATATTTCTGGACAAACGGCAATAGATCGGGATGGAAAATCAAGCACTTCCGATATGAGAACCCAATTAATTCAATCTATAGAAAATTTAGAAAAGGTCATAAAGGAGGCCGGCTATGAATGTGAAAACATTGTGAGATTAAACATTTATACCACTTCTTCTAAAGAGCTATTTACTTGTTTTGACGTATTTCAAAACTGGGTAACCGCACACAACATGCAACAGGCAAGTACTTTATTAGAAGTACAAGGTCTTTTTGAAACATTAAAAGTAGAATTAGAAGCCACTGTTGTAAAATAACCCAGAATTAAAGTGTAAAAAACAATACCTGGGAAGCTATAGAACGATAGCGACTCTGATCAAAACTTAAAGGACTATTGGCTATAATTTACTATATTGTTACCCGTAAAGTAGTAGTGTTTTCACTATGAATTTACGCTGATCAGAAACCGTCACAGCACCTACTGAAATAACCAAATGCCAAGAATTGAATTACGAACAGAAATCAAAGCAAATAAGAAAATCGTATTCGATTTAGCCCGGAGTATTGACTTACATAAAATCTCTACTGAACATACCAATGAAACGGCCATCGCAGGAAAAACTAGTGGCTTAATTGAAATGGACGAATGGGTGACGTGGAACGCAAAACACTTTGGGATGTATCACAAACTTACCTCAAAGATTACGGAATTTGAGCGCCCTACTCTGTTTGTAGATGAAATGGTAAAAGGAGCTTTCAAAAGCTTCAGACATGAACATCGTTTTGAGGACTTAAACGGAGGAACCTTGATGATAGACTATTTTGATTATGAATCGCCTTTTGGTATCTTAGGTACCTTAGCGGACAAGCTATTCTTAAAAAAATATATGACAGATTTACTCGCCACGCGTAATCATAGTATAAAAGACTTTGCGGAAACAGCCAAATGGAAAAAGATAGTGGAATGAAAAACACAAGTATTACTAAACCTAGTGGAAATTTTAGCACAAAACCGAAAGATTGATGAATATCTTGTCTAGCAACTGCCTATAAATTTTACTAAAACATGAAAGAAAATAGCTTTAAAAAGTACTTAAAAGGCTTACTCGTTATTATATCCTATCTTTTTATTTCTCAACATACGTATGCGCAATCCAAAATTTACTTTGATAAAGACTGGAAGACAACAACGAAAGAAAAAGCGGAATTTTATAGGCTTCTAACTAAAAAAAACGACTCTCTTTTTCATATACAAGATTTTTATATCAATGGGAAGCAACAAATGGAAGGGCATATTTCTGAGCTAGAAAATGAAACCTTAGAAGATAAGATAGTTTGGTATACTGCTGAGGGAAAAATAACAAATTCCGCAACCTATAAGAAGGGCATATTACACGGACCGTCTTTAACCTATCTAGAAAATGGTAAAATAGATTATACGACCGAGTATAGAAACGGAGAAATTTATGATGGTATCTATTCTAGTAGATATTCTGATGCCTATTTTAAGCAGTATTATGCGCATGGAAAATTACTTAAACAAGTAGAATTTAAAGCAAGAAATGATTTCCACAACCTTAAAACACGCGTATTTGGTATAGAAAAAGATTCCGTATACTGGAGGAACACTAAAGGAGACAAACTAATAGGTATTGGCATTTACCCAAGTTCTAGCACTGCAATTATAGAAGGATTAAAAATTGAGAATAATTCTTCAATAGCTGTACATACCCACTATAAAAACAGTAAAAGAGAAGGTATTCAACAAGTTTTTTATAAAGATACACTGCTAGCAGAACAAACCTTTGTAAATGATGTCGTGGTTTTAGAAAGATCTAAAAACCCATTAAACGGTAAAACCGTAGAGATTAATTTTAAAGAGGGTGAACCCTACACCGGTCACCTTTTTCAATTTGATCAGGTGTATGAATATTACAATGAGTTTATCTATAAAGAAGGTATCGTACTGATCAAAAACCATTATGAATTGCTTGATGGCGTCTTAAAATTAAATCCAGAAAAGTCCTATAAAAAATAATGCCTTGATTAAAACTATTGTTAAACAGGACTAGAGTACAAACGGGGTTCGGGTTTAATTGATAAACAGTGCTTCTCCCCTCTTCTATAATTTATTATATTGAACATTGAAAAAAAATAATGTTTCTAATAAAAATACAAACAACAAGCTTTTGCTATGTGCGCGGGCGGAAGTAAAAAACTTCAGTATGCTCCACAATACACTTGGCTCCAGCTTAAGTAACAATTACCTAATGAATAAAACAATACTACTTTTACTGGTTTTAGCAACAATTTTATCTTGTAAAACAGAAAAAACAACCGAAATAATTGTTATTGGAACACTGCATAAACCAGAACCTAATTTCAACCCAGAGATTCTCTTCCATATATTAGAAAATATTCAACCAGATTTTATATTAGAAGAACTAGATTCTTCTTTTTTTACTTCAGATTTTAAACACAAAAGTGTTTCAAATAGTAATGAACGTATGGCTTCTGAAAAATATATTGAAAAATACCCAACCACTAAATTGAGACCCTATGAATTTGAAGGAAGAAATGAATATAGGATAAATACTGGCTCACGACCTACAGATGGGTTAACAACAAAATTAATAGATAGTTTAAATAACGTTGATTTATTATCTGAAACAGAAGCCAAAATTCATAATAAATATAAAGCGCTCATAGAACCATTAATCATAGTAGCATCTAAATCTCCTGAAAATTTCAATAACCCATCAACAGACAGCATTTGCGCAGAAAGACAATATTATCAGTATACAATGCTATCAAAAATAACGAATCAAAGAAATGAATTTGCAACACGCTTTCACACGAAACCAAATGGTGAAAAAATAAGTTATCGAGATGGATATCAGTTGGCCGGTGATTTCTGGGATTTGAGAAATCAAACAATGGCCAAAAATATAATGCAGATTTCTGAACAGCAACAAGGCAAAAAAATTGTGGTACTCTGTGGGTTTATGCACAGATATTATATTTTAAGTGAATTGAGAAAATTAACAAAAGACAAAAATATTAGCATAAAAGAGTTTTATGATAAATAAAAACTGCTGCCAATAAAAGGCTAAGCTAAGAAACCCCTACGTATTCTTAAAGACCTTACTTTTTAAAATAGAAACGCTATACTACCGCGTTACTTTTATGTGCTTCTACAGTTCACTGCACGGTTTTAAAGCGTATTATGTGTTATGGTAGCTACGTAGTTCACCTCATAAATATTTATGTATCTTACAAGGGCTATTCATATATATTTTTAAGCATTAGCTGTAAAAAAAGTATAGAATAGAATGCATTTGCTTGCAAGAATAAAAATGAAGGTTTCCTAATTAAATATTCTTATAAGAACTTTTATAACTAAAAGAAGCTACCTACATAAATTGACCTCAAATCAGAATTTTATGGACAACACTTTGTTTTATACCAAGCTTAAAAATCACAAAGAACCCATAACGGTATTACTTTCAAAAACGGACAATTTCCAACGAATTCCGGATGATTGGTATATTATAGTAACCGATATAAAAGGTTCAACGGTATCTGTAGAAAAAGGGTTATCTGAATTGGTAAATCTAATAGCCACAGGTAGTATTGTCGCTGCGCTAAATATCGCTAAAAAACATACTATAGATATTCCTTTTTTCTTTGGTGGAGATGGAGCTACGTTATTAATTCCCTCTATGTTACTTCAAGAAATTATGGAGGCTTTGATTATACATCAAGAAAACATTCAAAAAGAATTTGGTATTGATTTAAGAGTTGGAAATATAGCTGTCTCTCATGCGTATAAAAACAACCAAGAATTAAAAATTGCTAAGGCAAGCATTAATGAACTGCATACAATCCCTGTAATTCTAGGTAATGGGCTTCACTTTGCAGAAAAAACAATAAAATCTAGAGATCTAGATTTTGAATTTGAAGTGAAAAACAAACAAAAGGCTCTTTTAGATCTAAACGGTATGGAATGCAGATGGAATAAAATTCCACCTCCAGAGAACTCAAACGAAGTAGTTTCTTTATTAATAAACGCCATGCAGGAGTCAGAACAAGCCTCTATTTTTCAAAATATTTTAGAAAAAACAGATGAAATATATGGTCCCTTACAGAGCAGAAGCCCTATTTCTATTGATAAACTAGAATTGAAATTTAATTATAAAAGGATTAAAACAGAGTTGAAAGCTGGTCATAAAAATTTTAGTCTTGTAAATTTTTTAAAGGTTTGGTTTAGTGGGATGATCGGTAAATATATGTACTTACCTAATAATCAAGGTCAAAAATATTTAAATGAGTTAAAGCAATTATCTGATATTTTAGTAATGGATGGGCGTATTAATATGGTGATATCTGGCAGTCCAAAACAAAGAAAATTGTTTACTAAATATTTAGATGATTTAGAAAAAAATGAGCTAATTATTTATGGCATTTATGTTAGCAAAAAAAGTATCATGTCTTGTTATGTTCAAAATAGAAATGCAAAACACATCCATTTTGTAGATGGTGGTAGTAGTGGGTATACTAGAGCCGCAAAGGTATTAAAACAAAAAGTAAATCATAAAAAACAAGGCCTTTAGAAACGCACCGCTACTTTAAACAGGTATAGCAAACAACTAAACTAAAAACAAACCCAATTTTTAGCTTGCGTAATACCGCCATCATGCAAGCTGCTTAGACACAAAAGTTCAGAGTATACGTAGTACCTCTCCTTTTTCTTAAAAAATAGAACATCTGTAATACCATACTACCTTTAAATTTTAAAACCTTTTTCCAATTCTGCAGAATCCGTGAGGTTTTAACTCCTATTATTTTCTATATTGCAAACGCTTTGATTTAAAAAAATCAAATAATCATTATTAAAAAATTTTACCAAGCATGAGAAGTTTTATTCTATTTTTCTTTTTTACATCTTTTATATTTTCTCAGTCTATAAGAGATCAATATGTAACCGTTAAAAAACAAAGAAATGCACTTGTTAAAGAATTAACTACTCCAAAAGGATTTTACGCTACGGCATTTTCTCAAGACGAAGAACTAAATACGGAAGAGTATATCTCTAGTCAAAATTTTGGTGCTTATGACTTAAAATTAGAAGACTCCATAATTAATCAAAACAATTCTTATCCTGATTATATCACAGAATTAGAACTACATTACAACTACCCCATTATAACAATTAAAGATATAAAAGACGATAGTGGAAGTTTAAAACATAATGTTTTTATCACCTCTAAAATATCGGCTAGCCAATTTATAACCGAAAGAGGAAAAGGTATCATATATGAAAGACCTATTGATTTAAGGGTGGCCTCTAATTTAAATGTTGCCATGGATAACGTTTCAGGCTATAACTATCCTAATAAAGTAGATACCAAAGCTAGCGTTCTAGTATTAAAAAATATTATACCAGCTAATCTATCAAGAATAACTAGTGTAGATACTAAAGGAAACAGAACTATTAGCCAAGATTATGTAGACAAAGTGAATAAAGTACAAATACATAAACTAAAACAAAATGCGGTTAACATTTTAAGCAAAGCCTTTAAAGCGACAGAAATTAATGAAAAACATCATTTTTATTACCTCAAAAAATGGAAAGATAATGATGAAAAAATAGCACAGTACAATGCCATTTTAGAAACCTTTACATCATCAATAGCTATAAAAGATTACGACAAAGCAAAAGAGTCTATTGCAAAGTGGGTAGAATTTAATTCAACTTTAAATCAAGAAGAAAGAAAACAAAAAAACCTGTACTTGTACACCTTAGCTAACATAGCTAAAGGATATTATTTGGCTGGTGATTTTGATAAATCGCTAGCAGCTATTAAAGAACTACAGGACGGTAGAAAAGATAAGAATTTTTTAATAGGAATTGAAAGAGAAATTACAAATAAAAAACAAACTAAATCAACGGAAATAACATATAAACCTATATATCCACAACTAGAGGTCACCAAGTATTATGAATCTAAAGATATAGGTAAAATTGATAAAATAAACGGTTTTATTAAGAAATATGTTGATGGTTTTATTGATATAAATACAGTTTATGAACTAACCAAAACCCCTTATAATAGTAACACCCCACTATACCAACTGAGGAAAACGTATAGTACAATAAAAAACATATATATTCCTAAATTTTACAGTAAGGAAAATCAGGAATCTAAGGAGAAGTTTAAGGAATATAATAGTTATATTAAAGAATTAGATATTATTGCTCCTGAAAGAGGTTTTTTTAGTAAATACTCCTTTGAAGATATTAACAAGAGTATTGCTAAACCAGACATTAATTCTATTAAAGAAACTTATCACTTAACAGACTTAGAAAGTAACCTTTTTTCTAGTTTAATGAAAAGATATGCTATGCTAATCTTAGCAAGAGAAACAAATCCCGATACAGACTTAAGTAATTTTGAATCTCAGAACACGGAACTTATAAAACTAATTGAAGATCATATCCTTGTTAAAAACAGGGAGCGTGAATTATTTACGGAAGTACTATTGTCCTCAAAAATCTTAAATTCCGTAGAGAATACAAAAACAATCAATAGTAGTGAGTTTGAAAATGCACTTAGAAATATAAAAAACTATTGCAAATACCTTTCTATATAACAGTACTACACTGAAATATCAAAATCCTTACTTCTTATAACTTGGTTTTATGTAATCAGTAATAAGTGCAACATACATATTTAAAGCTACTGGCTTTAACACCAGTAGTTTTATGCTTACTATTTGTACGCGTCTTGCATTAAAAACTATAAACCCTCATTAGCACGTTGGTAAAAGAAAAAATAACAGGAATAGAAAATACGGATACCAACATAATAACGAAGCAAAAAACGATACTAACTAATAAAGACTCATCCATTTAACCTCAACACTTACAGCGAATAAAAAGCCCTTTAGCACTCTCCACTTCGTTTAATTTTTCACCTCTTTTTTTCCAATTCTGCGGATTTCCGCAAGGTTTTAAATACTATTATGTTTTATATTAGCAACGTAATACTCCCCCCATAAAAATTTACATAATTTACGGTATGTTTTAATGGTTATTTTAAAACATGATTAGGAAACAAAAGTAAGAGAATGAGACGTCCTGTAATTTTATGGGATGATGCTACTGGTATATCGTTAGATACATAGTATAGCGATAACTAAGAGTTAATCTGATAGAGCGCTTAGATTAGAGCATCTGTTCATCATGTAGAAGCTAATCTTAGTGTTGTAAATTTATAATAGCTATAATGAACATATGTTCAATATATATTTGTTATGTGCAGTTCTTACTCAAATAAAAAAACCAAAACTTAATATGTTTTTCCAATTTTGGGAAATATTAACGTTAAATATTTTTCCAATTTTGGGAAATTACATATATTTGAAATAACAGAAACTAAATGAGGATTTATTCAAGGGGTACTTTAAAACGTTTTTGGATCAAATATCCAGAATCTAAAGATCAATTATTAGTTTGGTATGATATAATATCAAAAAATGAATACAAAAACTCAAACGAAATTAAAGTAGTTTTTGGCTCTGCTGATTATGTAAAGAACGGGAAAATTGTATTTAATATTTGCGGAAATAAATATCGCCTCATCGTAAAAATAAACTATACAAAACATTTAGTGTTTGTCCTTTTTGTAGGTACACACAAAGAATATGATAAAATAGATGTTACTGAATTATAAAACCTCTAGGTATTATGAAAATTGAAATAATTAAATCAAAAGCACAATATAAAAAATATCTTCAAAGAATGCATCGGATATTTGATGCTAAAGAAGGAACACCAGAAAGTGATGAATTAGATCTTTTAGCTTTAGTTCTTGAAAAATATGAAGAAGAAAAATTTCATATTCCTGAGCCTGACCCAATTGAAGCTATTAAGTTTATCATGGAACAAAACGAATTAAATGACAATGATCTCGCAAAAATTCTTGACAGTCGAAGTAGAGCTTCAGAAATCCTAAATAAAAAAAGAAAACTTAGTATCACTCATATTCGAAAATTAAGAATTGGCTTAAATATTTCTGCTGATGTTTTAATTAAAGACTATGAATTAGAATAGCTTATGGAACCTTAAAGTCTACTTGAATTATTAATAAAATAAACTGCACCTAAAACCGTATAAAAATAATTGCGGTTTAGTGCTAAAACAATGGTGGATTCGTATTTGCTACATCTGATTTTCCCACGATAAATCCTCCCACGCAAACCCGCAACTATTCCTAATAAATAAATGTTAGCTAGCATTTCTCAACTTTTTAAATGAAAAATATACTTTACATATTTATCTTTTCATTCTCAGTGGTCACTTATGGACAAGAGAGCTTAAAATGTAAAGTAATACTTGACTCTTTGACTAATGTAAAAGTTTTTAAAAACCCAGAAAAGTTACCTGAACCGAAAAATAGAAAAAATCTTTTAATGAAAGAGTTCGTTAAACAAATCAAAATTGAAACGACAGCTAATATTGAAGGGAGTCCTGAAGAAAAGCTGATTATTGGATTCATTGTTTGCGCCGATGGACAAGTTATCGGAGAGAGAATAATTATGGAATCGCCGCTAGAAGAGCTTGAAGAAAAACTTTCGAAAGTAATATCAGAAACGAAATGGGCAAGTGGCTTGGTAGAAATTGGTTGTAAATGTTCTTATGGAATATCCGATACGTCTAAGGTTAGCGGAATAAAACGACAAGCTAAATATAATGCTGACTTTAGGACAAAACTGAAAGGTCATTGCAAATATAATGTCACTGAATCTCATGTATTTTGATTTAAACAAGGAAAGGAAATAGAATGAGCTTTAACTTGGTGCGTAGACAAACACGAAAAATTTCTTCACCTCCGCACTACGCTTAACCAAACCTTTAGGCAATATAAAAACAGAAATTATGATATTTAATATTAAACCAAAAAAAATTAGATTGATAAATTTATTAATAGGTGTTATTTTGACTTTCTCCTTTAGTAATTGTTCAGAAAAAAAAGCAAATAACGATTGGACTACAGAGAATTTAAATAATAAAGTTCAATCCTATACAGAACTTTCATATGAAGTTCTAGAAAGGAAAAAACAAGAAAAAGAATTTAAAAAAAATGAAAAAAGCTTTGATAAATTAGGAAAAATCACAGAAGAGTTTGTTTATGAATTTGATGAAGCGGGTACAAAGTTCATACCAAAATATAATAAAAAAGACGAAAAAACTGAAACGTTCTGTTACGCAATTTATAGTAACAGTCTATTATACAAATGGGTTTATGAGTATGACGAACAACAAAATAAAATTAAAGACGAAATTTATAACTCATCTAATGAATTAACACTAGAACGTTTCTTTACTTACAATGAAAAAGGGAATAAAACAGAAACTACTGAACGATATCTTTATAACCCAAAAGGTGTTGTAAATAGAAAAACATATGAATACGATGAGAATGAGAATGTAATTAGAATAAACACTTATGACCCTACAGGTAAGGACTTAAAGAGTTATTATACGTTTGTTTATGATAATTATGGAAATAAAATTGAAGAAAACATCTTCAAACCCAATGGAGATCCAAGTAGTAAATGGATTTATAAATATGTGTTTGACGAGAAAAATAATTGGATAAAAAAAACAGAACTGGATCAAGGTTTATTTCCTAAATATATTCTAGAGCGTGAATATATATATTATGATTAATACGTTGCCTAACACTAGCAACCATTGTACAACTCCATATTTTATAAAATAATGACCTTTATAACCGCCTTTTAAGGCAGTATCATTTTTTAATTAGTTGAGTAATTGGTTATTTTTGAGGTGCATAAACATCTTAGTATACGCTATGAACATTATTATTTTCGGACCACCCCTTGCTGGAAAAGGAACACAAAGTAAAAAGATTATTAATGATTTTGGGGTAACCCACCTTTCAACGGGAGATGTGTTAAGACAAGAAAAAGCTCAAAAATCAGAATTAGGAATAAAGGCATCTGAATATAGCAGCAAAGGATTACTGGCTCCTGATGATTTAATAGCTCAAATAGTCGAAAAATTCTATCTTAATAACAAGTCTGGAAAAGGAATTTTATTTGATGGATATCCTCGTAATATTGAACAGGCAAAACATTTGATTAATGTAATTAAGAACGATGGCAGTCGTATTGACCGAGTTATATTTTTAAAAGTACCTAAGGAAGAACTCTTAAAGCGGGCTATAAAAAGAGCTGAAGAGGAAAATAGAACTGATGATAAGGATCGTGAAATTGTAATGACAAGAATTAATGAGTTTAGCAACGCTACAATTCCTGCAATAAATATCCTTAAAGAATCTGGAGTTAAAACTATTGAGATTAATGGAAACCAATCTATAGAGAATATTTTTGAAACTATAAAAAAGGGTTTACAATAAAACAAAACATCGATAAGTTATACATGAATAGTTAAGTTCGGACCAAAAAGAAAAATTTCTTATAACTATTCTATGCCCAGCTATTGTGCTAAAAAAAACTTTTCTAAAGTAATTTCAAATACCTAATAAGCAATAATGAAAATTACAATCAAAAAAGTAGTATTACTAATTGCTGCGGTTATTGGTCTTATGGTCTTTTACCACTACCTAAAACCTAAATATTATCTAAAAAATACAGAAGCTAAAAATCTGCCTTGTAAAATAAGACCCTTTAGAGATAGTACTTATGTATACATTCCATATAAATTAACCATTTATAACAATAGGATCAGTAATCTTAGAATATCCAATGTTTATGATGGTTATTCACGTGGTCACGGCTATGGTAAAAAACTTTTATATAATCTTGACGATTTAGAACTACATGATTTTTGGAATGGTAGTAAAAAACTAAAAGCGGAAAATAATTATGCAAACTACGGAGATAAAGCGTATTGGCGTATTCAACATACACTTAAATACAAAGATCATATTTTTCCATTTTTAGGAAGAACCTTTTATTATTTCAAAAGATTTACGCTGAGTAATAAAAATGACAGATTTAATATAAAAAAATTTAGCACGGACAGTATAAATAGACAACTATACACCTTAAATTATAACCTAACTACTTACATAGAAAAATCTACTATTGATAGCCTCTACGCTATTAATAATAACAAAAGATTCAACATTCATTTTGATTCGGAGACATTGATTATAAAAAGAATAAGAGCTAACATTAATACTGAAGCCCAAGAAATGGTATATGATAATTTGTACGATTCTATTAAAGGAATGAATGATGAAGAGAAGAAAAACACCATTCTCAAACTTTTAGAAAGACAGCCCATAGATGATTTTTAATAAAAATTATCTAATTTTTATTTTTTAATATTAATTCTATTCTTACTCGCCACGGCGCGAGCAGGATGCTCGCGCTAGCAGAGGGAAATAATATCTCTAAAGTTTTTATTTTTTTTTATTTTTAAAAAGCACGTATATTTTATATAAATAATAAAGAGCTAAAGTAATTAAACCACCTTTTCCTATAAATAAACCAAGCTTATTATTATGTAAAAACGACAATACAACTTCGAATAACACAGGTCTCCAGCCAGAAGGAAAAGGATCACTAGGGGTCCATAAATCATAAATATAGTAGAGAAACCCCAAACAGATTAATGCAAATAAATTGTGTAACAGTTCTTCAGTTTTTTCACTAATCTTAATTTTCATACTATGAGCTAATTAATATTTTTGTTAAAACTGCTTTTTAATTTTTCTTTTTAAAGTGATAGTATCTCCCTATCAGCTTTATTACCTTCTTTTATCATATTAATGTAGAGAATGATCCGTTCCTCATATTCATTTTTAAAACGTTCTGTGTATTCTAAAATGTCTTCATTAGTTCGTTCAAATGCCCCACCTCCTTTTTCACCAGCTACCATGAATATCCCAAAATTGATAAAAAACTTCCCAAAATAACTTGCTTTAGAATAAAAAAAGGTATGGTCTCAACTAAATCCTCTAATCATTAAAAAACTATTGATGGCCTTATCAATTCTGCTATTAACACCTTTCCTGTTCATTCTCGTCATTTTTCTATATCTTAAAAAGGCTACACTTGATAACTATACGCGCAAGAGCTGCTGACAATTTAGAAAAAAACCTTAGCTTTAAAAGCTTATAACCCGTTAAGATATCTCTTCTTACAACAAGTAAATTTTTGATCACTTTAATAATGAAAAAGAGTATTTTGTTCCTTATTATTCTAGTAGGCCTACCACAACTAGCAATGGCCCAGCAATACAAAATAGACACCACTGTTGTAGATTTTAATAAAGATACCGTATTAGATACCCTTATCAACTACTATGAGTATGGAAGCGCCTGTAGTGGCGGAGATGCATCTATTATTAATGGTAAAACCAAGGAAAAGCTCACACTATATAATGAAGGATGCTATTCTAGCTTTACGCGATTTATAAGAGTGCCTACTGCCTTGAACTTAGAAACCAATGCTCCTTTTTTAAAAGTACTAAAAGATACTATTCTCCCTAAAAAAAGAGGGCGCCCAGATAGTTCGCTAAACTGGTTATTAAGCGGTTCTTTATCTTTAAAAGTAGTAGAAGAACATCCACTTTTTGATCGCATCGCAGTCCCTAAAACCAATTGGATACCTAACGAACTAACCCTACCAGAACCTTATTACATTACGGCTTCCGGAGACAGCCTACAAAAGCTAGATCACGTTTATGGTTCTAACTTTAATGAAGAACATGCTATTGCCTTTTTGGCCTACTACCCAATAGCGGACTCTAGAGCGCAGTTAGCGAACTTGACACCCATCATAAAAAATACAGAATACGAAATTTACAAAACATCACATTGCGTTTTCGTAAAAAAAGGAAAGACGTATAAATGGCTATTTATATCGGATAGTGATGTAATGGGGGCTCCTGATAGACATAGCTGGCAGGCTATAAATCAGATTCAATTAATAGATAACTACGTGATAATACACCAAGACGTACCCCCAGATAATGTGTATAACATACAAATTGTAAATATAGAAACGCAAAAAGTGGCACGCTTAAAATTTGAACCGTCCTATAATAATTGGTCGGATGAAAGAGGTATGGATACCTTTAAAATCTTAGAGAACGAGCTAATTTTTACGGAATATGGCAAACCTGAACCAAAAAAGATACCTTTGAAGGAAATCTTCGAAGCCTTGGACCAGTTTTAACTAAGGGTCTTAGAATAACGAGTGTTCTGGCTTTGCTACTTTCCCATGCTAATACAACAAGCGTTTTTTCAAAAAGCATCAGCAGAGTACTACCTTTAAGCAAAATTGCTCTAGGCCAATGCTAAAAATCTAGGTATTTCTTTGGCCAAAATATCCTCCATAAGAATACTATTAGCTGTAGCAACAAAGCTTACTTGTTTTACGCTCCCTTTCTTCAAATTCCAATACATAAGCGTATAGCCCGTAATTGGAGAAACCCAAACGCCTAGTTGTTGCTGTTCTGCTTCCTTTTTTGTTTTCTTAGCTTCTGTAAATTCAATATACAGCAACTTAGAAAAATCTTGAGGGTTCACATACGTGTCAAAATGATCATACAGTTGCTGCGTAGGATAACTCTTTTCTAAGTAGGTTTGTAGCTCCTTGGTAAGCGTCTCTCTTACCGTTTCAAAGTCTGTAGCCCCTGTGTATAGTTTTGAGGTTCTAAAGCGCCAATTACCATCTTCTTGTACTAACTCTCGCACTAAGGGAATGGCATTTTTATGTGGATACCTTATGACCAGTGGCAGTTCATGATAATACCCTAGAAATTCAGAATCTTCGGCTTTAAACAAGCTTAAAAAATAATCCGATTTCTCTAAAACCTCAGCTTCCGTAAATGGCGCTTCAAGGTTAAAAAACACCTCATTATAATCCCACGAGAGCGCTACGCCCAGAGGCTTCATTTTGGCTGAAATTACATCGTGAATTTCCACTAGCTTAATGCGGGCAACGTACCGTTCATGAAAAGTGAATCCATCAGGATAGTCAGGAGGAAGATCTATTTGTCTTGCCACGGTCTTCGCATCAAACTTAATAAATAGTTCTACCCTAGGCTCTTTTTTCTGATATACACTTACCCTAAAACAATTAGGGTTCATGTTGCCCGTATTAAAAAATCGCCTTAAATCCGTATACGCTAAAAGGTCTCCATAATTGACTTTTAAAAAGGTTTCGAAGTTTTTAGCGGCTACCTTTTCCGTCAACATATATTTTGCTTTCAGGCTATAAAAAACCACGCCCAATAAAATAACGATGCCTACTAACACCTCTTTAAATCCTATCTCCATAAAGTCAAATGTACTATATCATTTTCTAATGACAATCACGGAATTCCGTGAAGAGATACTACTTAAAAAACGGCCACTAGATCCTATAGAAAATTATTCTTTAGTATTCGAAATATCTAACTATAAGAAAGTTTATACGTCATGAATAATACTACGAAACATAGTTTTGAAACGAAACCATAGCGGTTCCACTTAAAATAAAATACGGTAAAATTTAGCTATTATGAGATAATACAGTGGTAATACTATGAATGTATAGCTTTTAAATTTGATACATTATTAACCCTTCAAATTTTACTATTATGAATTTTAAAAATTTTACAAAAAGAACCAGCGTACGAACCTCCTTGGTTTTACTTATTACAACACTCAATTTAGCTTCAATGGCTGCGCAAAGTAATCAACCTACTAAATTACCTTCACAAAGAGCTGAGAGCGAATTTTTTACGGACAATTCTGGAAGTGTTCCAGCAGCTCGTAAAAAAACACTGACGAATAGTTCTGGAGATGACTCTGCTACTTTGCAGAATTTAATAAACACCCTTTCTCAACAAGGGAGTGGTCTAATTACCATTCCTGCGGGAACTTGGCAATTTGGAGAAATAGAAATGAAGTCTAACATTCATTTATTCATTCATCCTAATGCTATCATTAAACCAACGCTTACCGCTGGTTTACCTAATTATTCTATTTTTAGAATAGGATACACCAATACAAAATCTACAAATGTTAGTATTAGAGCTATTAGTGGGGCATTTACCATAGATTTAACAGGACTTGCTCCAGAAACTAGAATTACACCTTTTAATGTTAAGGAAGCCGAAAATTTTATGGTAGCAGGCTGTAAAGTAAAAGACAGACAAACCATACATGCTACATTAAATTGTTCTGCTAGCCAACGTGCAGGTATTTGGAGGGGGCCAAAAAATGGTCTTATCAAAAACATTACCGTACAAAATGCTCATGGAGGTTATGGTGCTATACAAGTTAGAACGGGAGAAAATTTGTTCTTTAAAAATATTAACTCACTATCTGGTGGGGCAACGTTACGTATAGAAACCGATGATGTATCTGCCTCTGGAGGAAGAATTCCTCAAACGACAGCTATAGTAAATGACATATCAGGATATAATATTAGATGTAAAGATGGTAATGCTGCGGTTATGATCCAACCTTGGGGAGCAAAAAACGGATGGTTTGATGTAGAGAAAATTGAGGCAATTGGTTGTATGGCTGCTGTACGAATAGATAAAGCTTATGTAGAACTTAATGCGCCTAGTATAGGTACTTTTAGTAACAAATCTCGTATCACAGATATTACTAAAGTTACCTATGGTGTTAAGGCACAAGTAAAACAAGGTGTTTTTCCTTGGGTTCCTTGTTCCCTAAGAACCAATAGTTCTATCTTAAAGCCTAATCCTATTCCTAATATGGAAACCTATCATCAAGGACCTAGTATTGCACCCATCTTATATAGAGCCTCTAGCGCCACAGCAAACGATCCTAGATTTTACAGTATAAACATACCAACTGAAAATGCAATTAGATCGGTAACTACTGGGTTTCCTAATAATTCTTTAATAATATCTAGAGAAAACAATCAAGTGGGGTCATGTCCTAGTTCCAACCAAGCAAATACTACGGTTGAGGAAGAAGTAAATGTATACCCAAATCCTGTTTCAGGAAATACGGTTACCATTAGTGTCAAATTAAAAAATACGGGTAATTTAAATTTACGCGTGTTTGATTTTAATGGTACGGTTGTTTATACAAACCAAATAGGAGAATATAATGCCGGAGCACATGAATTTACATATTCAAAACAAGCCTTAAATATCAAAGAAAAAGGAATGTATATTGTTGAAATAAGTAGCAATAGCAACATCTTGAAAAAGCATAAAGTTTTAGTTCAAGACTAATACTTTTGGTCTAAAAATTTTTAAGGTATCCTGAGGCCTACTATACTAGCTTCAATATTTTAAATGCCTACAAGCAGAAAGCAGTTTATCCTTTTCAATGGGATAAGCTGCTTTTTTGTTTATAAAACTTTCGTAGTAAAAAACAGATTCAAATATATAGTCTATTATTCCCTGCTACTTTAGTGGTACCTAAATACTGAAAACCATGTACAAAGTACTCCATTTATAGCTATCCACTATCGCGGAAAACAAACACCTAAAAGATGACCTTGTACAGTTATAACGTTTATAAGGCTTCTGCTGTTTTTCTTTTCTTCATTACTATAAAAAATAAAGCAGTCAGTAAGCAAGTAAGTATCAGCCCTATCCAATTGGACGTAGTAGGAGTCATATTAAAACCAATGGTGGGATCATAAAATATATAGGAAAATATTACTGAAGTAATAAAAAATGCAGGTACTAAAGCAATGATGTACTGTTTTTTATTTTCATATAGATATACGGTTCCTATCCATAAGGCGATAGCGGCAGTCACTTGGTTAGACCAAGAAAAATAGCGCCATAGCAGCTGAAAATCCATATTGGTAAGGATAAAAGAAATAGCAAATAAAGGGATGGCTACAGCAAACCTATTACGCAACACTTTTTGATCTATGTTTAAGTAATCTGCAATGATCATTCGGGCGGCTCTAAAAGAAGTATCTCCTGAAGTAATAGGCAATACAATTACCCCAATAATAGCCACCGTACCCCCAACGGTTCCTAATAATATAATGGCAATTTTATTAACA
The DNA here is from genome assembly GCF_019278565.1 of Cellulophaga sp. HaHa_2_95. The sequence goes on from NZ_CP058988.1 coordinate 3,303,281, forward strand.
ACCGCAGCAGGGCCACCTTCTGCTAATAAGGCACTAAGTTCTTCTGTATCTAACAAACTCATAGAAGCCGCTGCCCATATCATAGCAATAAAAGCTTCCAAAATCATCATTCCATAAAACACTTTTCTACCATCCTTTTCATTATCTATCGTACGTGAAATTATAGGCGACTGTGTGGCATGAAAACCAGATAAAGCACCACAAGAGATGGTTAGAAAAATTACGGGGTAATAAGGTATTTTTTTAGGGTGTAAATTTTCCAGCGTTAATTCTGGCAGTGGATTTCCGTAGATAAACATCCCAATACAAATCCCAATAGCACTAAGAATTAATAGCACGCCCAAAATAGGATATATTTTTCCAATTATTTTATCTATAGGCAATACCGTAGCAACAATATAGTAGACGAAAATACCCAAAATAATAACTTTTAGATAATCAGAATCACCTAGCAAGGCATTGATCATTTCGGCAGGAGCCGTAACAAAAACAGTCCCTACTAATACTAAAAGTAATAGCGTGAATAAGTTTACCACATGGCTAAATGCTTTGCCCAAGAAACGCGATGCCATAGCTGGTAAATGTGCTCCTCCATAGCGTATGGAAATCATTCCTGTAAGATAATCATGAACACCCCCAGCAAAAATAGACCCAAAAACAATCCATAAAAAAGCAGAAGGTCCGTACAATGCTCCTAAGATTGGGCCAAATATGGGTCCGACTCCTGCAATATTTAAAATTTGAATAAAAGAGTTTTTGTTGCTATTCATAGGAACAAAGTCTACCCCATCTTGCAAGGTATGTGCTGGTGTAGTTTTGTTGGCATCAGATTTAAAAGTTTTGTCTACGAATTTACCATAGGTGAAATAGCCTAGTATCAATAGAATAAAAGCGGTTATAAATGTGATCATATTTTGTGTTATTGTTCTCTAAAAATAGACCGCGAGGAGCGTTCTAGTCTTTTATGGTATTCTTCAAAAAATTTATACAGGGGACTAAAATAGCCCATGCCCTAAATTAGGCGCGCTAATTTACAAAAGTTTCCGTTTTTAATACGATAAGTGTTAAAGTGTTGTGATAGGTTTTTTTAAATAATAGAAGCAATAGATCATAGTTGCTATACCACACCACAATTCTAGTTTTTTTACGATACGTTTAGAAAGTACTTACTACAGGTAGATCATCATTAGCCCCTCTCTACAATACTCCATAAAATCTAGGTCTCGTATTTTCATTACAAACTAAATATCCCTTTTTTCAGGGATGTAGAAACAAGGCATTCCCTTTAAATTGCAAAAGAATTTAGGCGAGAATAAAATAAGATAAAACAGAATCTGTTTATAACATATGCACAGACCACACCACATAAGGATTAAAAACATTAACTACCTACTCCTCCTCCTACTCGTTGGTATTACTCCTCTTTGTGCGCAGCTAAAAAACACGCCTCTAGACTCCCTCCTATTTGAACAAAACGATTTTAAAATAAGCACCACAAAAGCTAGCTATCAGGATGTTGTAATCTATGATTCTAAAATAGATAGCCTCAACTTTTTTACGAATAACATAACCGAGTCTACGGAATGTGAAGCGTTCTATGCTTCCTACTACCACCCGCTTTCTTTAGTGGGGCCTTATTATAGTTATGAATATGGTGCGGCTACCCAAGAAGCTTGTGGCCCTATGGGCACTACGCTAGGCATTACAACGGTTAACGTACGTACTCAACAACAGGTACCAATACAAGAGCTATTTACAGAAAAATCGCTTTTAAAAGCCTTAAAAAATGATTCTTGGATCAAAGAACTAGCGCAACTAAATAACATTCCGATTTCAAAAATTAAAACCTACAAAGCTTTCCTCTATTTTTTAAGCGAAACGGCTTCTATGCAATTTCTAACACCCAGTTTTACGGTCTTAGACTATGATAGCGCTACCAATACAGCGCGAGTACGTTTTGTGGCACAAGAATATATGGGGTATGATCACCACAAACATTTTCAACTAGGGCTTACACTACACCCTAAAAAGCACCTAAAAGTTATTTTTAAAAATCAACTAGCTTTTACACTAGGTGCTTATAAAAACGGACTAACAAAATAAAAAACACATCAAAAGAATAGCACCACTATGATTCCATTTGAAAAAGCACAAGCGTACATTAAGAAACACAAAAAAGAGAAATTAACAGATGCCGATTTTAAAAAGTTTTCTCGCCCTTATGAAATATTAGGACTGATTATTGCCGACTTACTCAAACCTAGGCAGCAGCATGAAACCATAGCCATCTTCTCTGATGTTTTTGATGATGCTACAACTGTAAACCCGTGGACAACCGAGGAAGGGATGCGTTTAGGCTTGGTATTATACGGAGAAGTACAAACCCCCTATTTAGCAGCTATGTGGAGTGTGTTTGATTATCTTCCTTATCAAACGGGCTATAACAGAAGGGCGTTTAGAGCCAAAGTAAATACCCAGCACCTGTATAACAAGTTAAATTATTTCAGAAGCTTTTCAGCCTTTAGCCGTAAAGGTTTTGGAGCATTATCGCTAGTAGAGCAGTTTCAATACAGCACCTATTATGATCATAAGAACAGTTACTTTTTTGGTACCGTATTACAACATAAACCAGAATTAGTCATAGATGTGGTTAAAGATATTTTACAAGCCGAAGATGAAATTGGCGGGGTAAGCAGGGATATCATCAAAGGTCTATTGCTCACCCAAAAAGAAGAGCATTGGGAATTGGTTTCTAAAATACTATTGGCTGCACAGCGCCAAGAAGGCCTAAGACAAACCATCTTAGAATCTTTAGACGAAACGAGTCACGGTGCCTTAAAACATATCATCGGGGTTATTTTGGAGCATGATTTAACACGTTTTAGTAGTGTGGTAAGAGCTGTAGATACCTGGTTTGGTTTTGGTTGGGATGCCCCTAAAAAGGCCACCATAAAAAGAATTCTAGAACTGAGTCAGCAGTATATTTTAAACTTAAAAGACATTGATACCCTTTTAAAAAGCGATGACAATATAGAAATCTATGTGGGCCTATGGGCAATAGCCTTAATAGATGTAGATGTGGCCAATCAAAAGGCATTAGAATTAGTCTATGCTACAGATACGTTAGAGAAAAAATTACTAGGCCTTTACTTTGTGAGTCAGACGCAACGTACCAATAAATCTATTGTAGATTATTACAAAAAAGAGCTAGGAAAAAACCCTGCTTTAGATTATTGGCTTACCGTAAGTTTACCAGCATTAGAAATAGACGAAGAACTGTTTACCCGCATACAAAAGGTAGCAGAAGGGCTACCTAAAGATGGCAAAGTGTATGATGGCAAAGTGTTCTCTTGGCTGAGCTTTACGGTACAACCTAATTTCTTCTTTAATTTTATAATAACAAATGCCACAGAAGACCAACTATCCTTACTTGCGTCAAACATAAGCAACTTACCATCAGAGGTACGTGAAAGCTACATCAGAAAAATATTCCCTGATCATTACACCTATTCATTTGGATATAATTATGGGAACACAACACCCAAACAATTGGCCTTATCTCCAGATGCTTGGCAACGAAATTTAGCACACCAAGCCATTAGAGACAGGAATGAATCGGTTATGGCTACCGGTATACAGGTATTTCATTACATGCCCCTATACCAAGAAGATTTAGCCATTGTTGAAGACCTTTTAGGTCGGAAAAACAAAAGCCTACGGGCAGGTTTAATCAAATTACTGATCAAACAACCCGAAAATACTTTTAAAGAAAGTACACAACATTTAATTACTGCTAAGAGCGTAGACCAGCGTTTGGCAGCGCTAGAAATGCTAACCCTTGTAGCCGAGGAAGAAAAATATCCAATCTTTGTACAAGAACAGATAGCCTTATTCAAAGAGCGTCCAAAACATAGTAAAAATGAAAGTGTTCTTTTAGGGAAGTTCTCTAAGACAAAAAATGGATACGGGTATAGCAATGGTTTTGGCGCTGTAGATTATAACAATCTCTCTCCACTATATACGCCACAACGTAAGTTTGATGATAAAAAAAGCTTTTTTAATAAGTTAGGGATTACTACGGCTAATTTTAAGTTTAGAGATTTTATAGATGAGCCTAAAATAGTTACAGCCGTTAATAATTTAATAGCCTTAGTACATGAGCATAGAAATCATGAATATCAATTTGAAGCGTATGACGGCGAAACAAGTACCACATTAATCGCTAATAGTATTCAAGAAATTAAAAGAATTAAAGAAGAGGTTGGCCCTGAAGTGCATTTACAAAACATTCCTTTAGCAGCAGTTTGGATAAAGTGGTATGAAGAAAGTAATCTTAATGATTTTGAGTTGTATTCTGCCATTCGATATATCAATAGAATTAATGCGCCCTATGGTAATTATGAAACTTTAAAAGAATACACCAAACAATATGTACCGGATTTAACGCAAATAAAATTAGCGATTCCTGAACGGAGCTATTACAATACAAATTCTAGGTACACAAAAATATTGAAACGCTTATTTAACGCCTATGCAGATAGGGCCGCTGTACTTAGTTTTAAACTAGACCTATGGGAAGATACTATTGCCAATTTCCCTGAAGACTTAAAAACAAGCAAGTTCTCCTATGGCAATAGGTACGGACACGACAACTACCATTGGATTGATGTTATTGACGGATTGGTATGTGTTATAAATGAAGAAGAGTTAAAAAGGTTTGCCGATGAAGCGCAGTTAAAACGGTTCTGGGATATAAAAATGTTTTTGGTAGCGCAATACATTGGATATCCAAAACCCATTACAAGCATAATTGCGGCAACAGAAAAAAGAAATACCAGTAGAGGTCTTGTATTACCATTTACAACAATCTCTTTACTACTCTTTCAAAAGAATTTAATTACAGAAGACGATTTACTTTTTCAAGCACTAAACTCCGCTGAACTAATGGCTATGCTAGATGGTGCTCAGAATTACAGAATCCGGAATGGTAATTTAGATGTAAGCTTAATTCCTAAAGGCATTTTTAAGGAATTAAAAACAAATATACTTTCGGTAGAATTAGAACGTGGAGATCTAGCTACAGAAGCATCAGAATACATCTCTAGCCTTAGCAAAGTAGAAGGTGTAGCCTATGTATTTAAAATACTACAGCGTATGGGCAAAGATACTTTTGAGCGTGGCTATAGTTATTATGGCGATACTAAAAAATCTAAGTTCAGTGCTATACTAAAAAAGAGTGTCCTTAAAGAAACGGAAAGCTATGCAGATTTTGCTGCGCTTGCAGACGAAGCTAACATTCCTAAAAAGCGTTTGGTAGAACTTGCCTGTTATGCTACGCAATGGGCCGGCTTTGTGGGCGAATATTTAGGCTTAGATAAATTAGAAGACGCTGTTTGGTGGTTCCAAGCACACGCATCAGATTATATGAGTAGCGAAAAAGAAACCATTATTTCTCGATACTCAAACATTCCGAAATCGGACTTCTCTATTGGTGCCATAGATATAGATTGGTTCAATAAAGTGTACCAAAGCATAGGAAAAGCCAATTGGAAAATTCTACACGATGCTGCAAAATATATTACCGATGGTAATGGCCATAGACAAGTAAAGCTTTATTCTAGTGTAATGTTGGGCGAAGTAAAAATCACGGAAACCTTAAAGAAAATTACAGAAAAAAGAGATAAAGATTATGTGCGTGCTTTGGGCTTAATCCCCTTGAGTAAAACCATCCCAGAAAAAGATTTATTAAAACGCTACAACCTATTGCAGCAGTTTTTAAAAGAGAGCAAACAGTTTGGAGCGCAGCGTCAAGAAAGTGAAAAAAATGCGATAGAAATTGCCTTAGATAACCTGTCTAGAAATGCAGGTTTCCAAGATCGCGTACGCTTTAGCTGGGCTATGGAAAGCAAAGCAACCATAGCTATCATGGAAAATGCAGTACTCACCTTTGATGATGCCGTTATAGAATTGGTCATCACTGACCAAGGAAAAACAGACATTATAGTCACCAAAGGCAATAAAAAACAAAAGTCTATTCCTGCTAAGTATAAAAAAGACAAGCAAGTATTGGCTTTAAAAGAAGGCAAATCTTATTTGTCTAAACAATATAGCAGAACCCGTTTGTCCCTAGAAAATGCTATGGTAAACGAAGATAAGTTTACCGCAGCAGAGATTCATAAAATAATGCAGCATCCTATTGTAAAGGTTATGCTGAGTAAATTGGTACTGTTTTCTCCTGAAAAAGAAATTTCTGGTTTTTATGCTATCGGTATATTAACCGATACTGAAGGCAAAAAACATAGTTTACAAGAAGCTGATGTTTTGGTCATCGCCCATCCATCGCATTTATACAAAGCCGTACAATGGGATCTGTACCAGAAGTACCTCTTTGCAGAGCGTTTAGTACAACCTTTTAAGCAAGTATTTAGAGAATTGTACTTGGTGACTAGTGATGAGCTAGAGCTTGGTGCAAAATCAGAGCGTTACCAAGGGCATCAAATTCAGCCACAAAAAACGGTCGCTTTATTGCGCGGTCGTGGTTGGACGGTGAGCCACGAAGATGGTTTACAAAAAGTATATCATAAACTAGGGCTTATGGCCACAATGTATGCTATGGCAGATTGGTTCTCCCCTGCAGATACAGAGGCCCCAACCTTAGAGCATATTGTTTTCTACTCCCTAGAAAATTACAAACCTATTCCACTCAAAGATGTGCCTACGGTCGTTTTTAGTGAAATTATGAGAGATATAGATCTAGTGGTAAGTGTTGCGCATGTGGGTGGCGTAGACCCAGAAGCTAGCCATAGTACACTACAGATGCGTGCTGCTTTAGCCACCGAATCGGCACAGCTATTTAAACTGAAAAACATTACGGTTAAAGAGCGTCATATCTTAGTAGCAGGTACTTTGGGCGAGTATAGTATTCATTTAGGAAGCGGCCAAGTGAGTAAAAATGGCTTATCATTAGCCATCCTTCCGGTGCACAGTCAGCATAGAGGACGTATGTTTTTACCCTTTGTAGATGACGATCCAAAATCGGCAGAGATTATTTCAAAAATGAAGCTCTTATCCGAAGATAATAAAATCCAAGATCCAACCATATTGGCACAAATAAATAGTTAATATTTAAATAATAAGGGCGTTCCCCACTTTGGTGGGGCGGGCTTTTGTTACAAGTCCTCATGCTATCGCACTCCGGGCTTTTCACGACAATCCCTAACGCAATAAGACAATAGAAATATACATGGAAGTACTAACAATACAGCTCAAAAGATTAGGTAATAAAAGGGAAGAAGTTAGTGTTGTTGGTTTTATAAGTCCCGTAGAAATTCAAGAGCAAACGACATTGGCGCAAATAAACAGTTGCTATTTAAATAATAAGGGCGTTCCCCACTTTGGTGGGGCGGGCTTTTGTTGCAAGTCCTCATGCTATCGCATTCCGGGCTTTTCACGGCAATCCCTAACGCAATAAAAAAATAGAAGTATACATGGAAGTACTAACAATACAGCTCAAAAGAATAGGTAATAAAAGGGAAGAAGTTAGTGTTGTTGGTTTTTTACGTCCCGTAGAAATTCAAGATCCAACAATTTTAGCGCAAATAAATAGCTACTATTTAGTAAAGCACAAGGGCGTTACCCACTTTGGTGGGGCAGGCTTTTGTTGCAAGGCCTCATGCTATCGTACTCCGGGCTTTTCACGACAATCCCTAACGCAATAAAAAAATAGAAGTATACATGGAAGCATTAACAATACAGCTCAAAAGATTAGGTAAAAAAAAGGTAAAGCAATTGCCCTTAACCTTAGAAACTACACCAAAAACATTAAGAGGGTTATTGGAGGCTTGCGTAAAAAACCAAGTAGAAACTTTTAATGCTAAAAGACTAGAAGTAAATGTTGTTGGTTTTTTAAGTCCCGCAGAAATTCAAGAGCAAGCAGAAGGTGGTAAAGTAGATTTTGGTGATCTCGCAAATAAAGATCTTGCTGTAGTACAAGAAGCTATAGATAATGTAATGGTCGCTTTTAAAGACGGCTTATTTGTGGTTTTTGTAGATGGTGATGAAATTACTACGCTAGAAGCACCATTAACCTTAACCGAAGATAATGTTATCGCCTTTATCCGAATGACCTTTTTAGTAGGGTCTTATTGGTAGAAACAATCGCTTAATTATAATAGAATATTGATTAAAAATTACACCATATGAAACAATACACAAGTGCCCTTATTTTTGCGATAGCCATCGTAGTAGCTTCAATCTTTCTAGGAAAAGCATATACGGACAGAGCTAAAGTAGCTGGCGAAATTCAAGTTACCGGATTAGGGAAAACAGATTTCTCTTCAGACCTTATTGTTTGGGAAGGTAGTTTTAATGCTGAAGATGAAGATCTTAAACAAGCGTATTTAAACTTAGAAAAAAATAAAGCGACGATAAATGACTATTTAATTAAAATGGGAATCAAAACCGAAGAACTCGTCTATAGCGCCGTAAAAACAAATCAAAAAACCAAACAATTGTACAATACCAATGGAGAGTATGCTGGTGAAGAATTTGTAGGCTATACCCTTACGCAATCCGTACAAATAGAATCTAAAGACGTCGATAAAATTGAAAAAGTATCTAGAGAAATTACAGAATTGCTGAATCAAGGTGTGCAGTTCTACTCAGAATCTCCTAGATACTACTATACCAAACTGGCCGATTTAAAGATTGAAATGATTTCTAAAGCTACAGAAGACGCGAGATTACGCGCAGAAAATATAGCCGAATTTTCAGGTGGGAATTTAAGCCACCTAGAATCGGCTAAAATGGGAATCTTTCAAATTACAGGTCAAAATTCTGGTGAAGATTATTCTTGGGGCGGAACTTTTAATACTAGCTCTAGAGAAAAAACAGCCTCTATTACCATGAAGTTGGTATACAAAGTAGACTAATAACTCCCCTAGCCTTTAAGGAAATCATTGGAGCAGCATAGGCCATATTCGGTTCTTAAATATTTTTTAAAATAGCTGAATACCGTGATAAAAAGCTTTATAGGCACTCTTAAATTTGTTATAAACAGAAAAATAAATACAGCATGAGTACTACAATTTCAGGAAAAGAAAAAACGAGCGAAGAAATTGAAAAGATAGTGAAACAAACAGAAAGTGGACTTCATAAAATTTACCCGATTCTAAAACCAGGAGATTGGATTGGTCTAAAAGCAGGCGCAATTAAATCTACTTTAATTGGTGATGAAGAAAACCCTAAAGTAGTGATAGGTTTTGGGTATGACACTCCTGATAATTTTGTATTCTTAACCCACAAGCATTTAGAAACTATGGATGCCGATAAGGTATTACAAGAGGCATTTCAGAATTTAGAAAATTATAAAACCGACTTTGAATATTCAAAAGTTTTAGAAAATAAAGTACTCACTTCTAGCGGGCTAGACTTTTGTAGTGAACGAATTTTATCTCCTAATCACATGTTAAAAGCACATCAAATGCTAAACTCAGACGAACTACTGGTAACTATTCCTAGAAGAACATGCATGATGGTTATTTCTAGAGATGCCGGTGAAAAACTATTAAGCTCATTTGTGCATTTACATCAGCAAACTTGGGAAGATGATAGTTACGGGAATGCGCCAATTGCCAATATGCTATTTGTAATAAAAGAAGGAAGTATTGTAGGTACCATACCTTTAGATAACTAAAATAGCCCTACACTTAAAATCATTTGCCGCTAGCATTTTTCATCACAGCTGGCGGTAAATTCAGTTACGATAAGCACTAAAAACAGCTATTGTTTTAATAGGCACGCTTCCTATTTAGGACCAAAAGTTGCGAACACCTATAACTCTTAGTCCCAATTCTTTTTCTGGTACTCGTCAATCCACTCTTTTGGGTACTTGCTGTACAAATCTTTCAGCAATGCTTTATTGGCTTTTGTCTCCTGAAAATCTTTATAAAAGCTTCCCAATAACCAAACCGCATCATTTTTTAAAGCAGTATCCTGTAAATTACGTAGACTGTCTTTAGATGCAGAATTAGCATCTAAGAGCAATAACACCAAGGATCCTGCGGTAACAAAATCGCTCCCAAAATAAAAAGATACGCCTTCCCTTATCCTATTCATTAAAATAGGATTCTCTAGAAATGGTGCAAACCGCAGCTTCTTTTTGCGTAAATTGGGGTACGTCGTATAGGCACTGCAGAGATTTAAAAATTTCAATAACCCCATATAATCTTCGTAGATAACATCATAAACAGCATCAGAATTCTCATTGTTTTTAATGCCAAAAAGGATATATAGCTGGGTAGCATCTAAACAGGTGTTTTCTAAATCATTATCAGCTATATTATGCGCAACAGCCTTTAGAAACAATGAAAAATGTTTTTCTAAAGGCTTGTCTATGATCCCTAATTTAAGCCGATAATAGAATGCTAAAAAAATATTTTCATCAGGAATTTTAAGCATTTTAGTACTCATTACGCTGTTGATCTCGTGATGATATGAAGGGTAAAATTGCCCTTGAAAATTGTTTTCGTACGCTTCCTTTTCACTCGCTATAAAATGAGTTATTATTCCAATGTTGTCCTTTTTTATCCCTGCAGCAAAATTTAAATTACCGTATAAAGTCTCTTGTTTTTTTAGTAAATCGTTTTTCATGTTTATACGATAATTTAATTTTTATTTAATTTAAGCTCTAAATTAATGGCCTTAGTTATTTAAATCGTATCTATTAAACAGCCTTTCAAAGCTTTATTAGCGAGTCTTTTTGCTTTGGTTTCTTGTGTGTCAAAAGGAGCTATGTTCGTTAAAGAAATTCCTAATTCCTCCTCTAATTTTTCTTTGGAAATTTCTAAGGCTCTTTGCACAATTAGTGGGTAAACATCGTTAGTATACCAGTTTTTTAGCGTGTTTTTATAGGCTGTAACGTCATAATCATAAAATGTATTTTTAGTACCTATTTCATACTTTTTATCTTCTAAAATAAAGAAATAAGTCAAATTTATAGCAATAGTTGTATTGACACCTTCCCTATCGTCTGGCCAGTCATAGATTAAAAAATGGGCATCATCAATGCTAATTTTAGGAGTGATTTTTTTGGTTACTTCTATTTTGTGCGTTAGTTCAAATCCACCACCTTTACATATACCATCTACTGTTTTTGTATAATCCATTTAATTTTTTTTTTAAGAACTAATATAGTACGGCTTTTCTATAATCTCAGTAGCCTTTTATAAGTGCTACTAATTGTTTTGTATTTGCTATTTAGATGTTAAAAACAATGGTATTTTAAAAGGATTATGGTAGTTTCGTTTTATTGAAACGCATAGCATACGCATGAACTATTCCCTTCTATTTAAGCTTTTTTTTTACCCCCTAATAGTTCTGGTATTCTTTAGTTGTTCCCCTTCCAAAAAAGAAGCAAAAGAATTTACCGAGACTATAAATGCTATAGATAGCCTTACCCAGAAAGATGCACTGAAGGCCATAAGCTTATTGGATAGTACTCAATTAAATTTCTCTAATATTACGCCAGAACAAGAGGCACTACTCTACTTTAAAAAAGGAGAATTATATTATATAAACAACTTATATACTGAGGCTATTACGGAACAACAGAATGCATCGGATTTGTTCCTTAACCAACAAGATATTTACAATAACACTAGAAGCTTAATTACATTAAGTGCTGCAAACCTGCGCCTAGAAAACGTAGAAAAAGCTCAAGAATACGCTTTAGAAGCACTTCACAACGCAGAAAAATTAAATAACAAACGCTTACTCGCCAAAGCAAACAACCAATTGTTCCAACTCCATTATACTCTAGAGGACTACCCTAAAGCAATGCAATTCATACAAGAGGCAAATCATATTTTTTCGGATCAGAAAGATACAGTATCTATTATCTCCATAAATAATAACATTGCAGCACTCTATTTAAAAGAAAAAGAATTTAATAAAGCATTAACTACATACCAAGAATCGCTACAATTAGGGCAACACATTAAGGCGCCACAAACTATTGTAAAAATTTTAAATAATATAGGATACACGTATATAGAAGCTAAAAAATATGCTCTTGCCATTAAGTTCTTAAAAGGAGCTATTCAAGTAAACAAGAATATCAGTGCTTTAAATGGAGCGCCTCACAAAGGCTTAGGCTACGTTTATTTTATACAGAATGATATCCTAAATTCTCAAGAAAGTTATACGGAAGCCTTGCGTATCTATAAACAAGACAAAAATATACCGGAGCAAATACAAATTTTAGATAAATTAATCACCTTAGCTATAAAAGCTGAGGACTCTTCACAGGCTCTCTACTATCAAATACTACGAGATGAATTACAAGTAACACACCAAGCCAAAGAGAAAGAAAGGCTACTGCATTTTGCAACCATAAAATATAAAGCCAAAAAGAAAGAAGTGGATCTAGCGTATCAAAAGCAGCTTAATATAAAAAATAACTGGCTCTATGGCATTCTAATCTTGGTCTTACTACTACTACTTATATTAGTCGCTACTTACTTTTACGCCTCTAAACTAAAAGCAGCTAACAAAGCATCAGCATTAGAGCAACGTGTTTTAAGAGCACAGATGAATCCTCATTTTATATTCAATACGCTAGCCGCAATACAAAATATAACTTTAGATAGAGACCCTTTAAAAGCTTCTAACTACATTTCTAAATTTTCTAAATTAATACGGCAGAACTTTGATTACGTCCGGAAAGAAGAAATTTCTTTGGAACAAGAAATAAGTATGCTTGAGAATTATATAGAAACGCAGCAATTACGTTTTCATCATTCTTTCACCTATACTTTAAATATTGAAAATGATGTAGCGCTTAGGAATTTGAAAGTACCTCCTATGCTCTTACAACCTTTTCTAGAAAATGCTATTGAGTATGGATTAAAGGAAAGGCCATCTGGAGGTCTTTTAGAAGTTCAAATAAAAAAAGAAAACAATGCACTGTATTTTATGATTACAGATAATGGTACAGGTAGATCAAATCAAGCTAAAAGACTCCAGCATACAACAGAGCTACATGCCACAGGTATTTTTTTAGAACGTTTAAAATTGCGTAAAAAAGGAGAAGAAAAAACCTTCGCTATAGAAGATTTACATGATGTAAACGGCCGAGCTATTGGAACTAAAGTTTCTTTTAAAATTTATTATACATGATTAAAACCGTAATTATAGAAGATGAATATAATGCAGTGAACACCTTAGCTAAGCTACTGCAGTATACACAAAAAGAGGTGGATATAGTAGCAAAAATAAGTACCGTAAACGATGCTATCTTATTTTTAAAAAACAATAGTGTGGACCTAGTATTCCTAGATATAGAACTTATTGGCGGTAATGCATTTTCTATTCTAGATGCCTTAGATAAAGTATCTTTTAAAATAATATTTACTACGGCATATACCGATTTTGCTATAAAAGCAATTCGCGTAGAAGCTATAGATTACCTGTTAAAACCTATAGATTCTGATGAACTTACGAAAGCTGTAGACCGCTTTAAAACGTCTTTTCGGAAAGATAAAGCTTATGATTCATTGCTCACCAAAGCGGTAAACAATGACATGCGCGAGACTAAAAAAACCTTGCTTATAAAAACCACCCAAGAACAACATGTTTTAGTCATTGATGATATTATCAGATGCCAGTCTGACGGGAGTTATACCACATTTTATACGGCCGATAAAAAAATCATGAGTGCCAGAAACTTAAAATATTATGAAAGCATGTTAAACGATACTGCTTTTATCCGGGTACACCAATCTCACCTCATCAATAGTAATTATATTGATACGATGGCGCTAAATACTATAGTTTTAAAAGATGGAGAAAAAGTACCCGTATCCTCCAGAAAAAAAAGTACGATAAAGCAGTTTTTGTCTGAGCTGTAACCAATACAACAACGCTTTTGAAACAAAAATCAACGCTTGCAAAACCGTTTTTACAAGTTACCCTATTTGATATAATTTTAAGTCCGAACTATAAATTAATTAAATAAAATATACATGGGACTTAAAGAGAAAAAAATTACAAAACAATTCCAAGACGAAAAATTTCCTGCTTTAAAAGAACAAATTATAACTGCTGCTGGTTTTGATGTGCCTTTAGAAATAGAATGGGACACTTTATTTGAAGATCGTTTTACACATTTATATATGGATACGTACTCAAAAATCTATTTTGAACCTCTTATAGAAGCATTTACAGCTATTACTGCAGACGATTTAGGGAAAGAAGCCCTACAAGAAGGTGTTAAAAAAGTAGTGATTGTAAATAGAGACAACCACCACAACCCAACACATGCTTATACTTTAAAAGATGGTGTTTTAGAAGTAAACCACTGTCCGGTTAGTAATGCACCTGATGTAGACAGAAGAACAGAAGTACTTGTAGCGTTATTAGAAAACAACCTTTAAGGTACTTTCTTGTATGCAAGCAATTCTTAGAGATTTAACCGCTTTAGAATTTGATATTTTGGAGCGTCATTTAGATTTAGCCTATGCCATATGTAAAAAATATGTACCTAGTTTTAAAGGCGAATTTACGGCTCAGTTATTAACGCAAGTATTTGCGCTATGGTTGGAAGACACCTCAACAGGTATTGCCGACAACGCCATTGAGAATTTTAATTCTTCAAGTCAAGAAAAGCCAAATACAAAAATGATTGAATTTGCTTTAGGTAGTGCGTATGGTGATGTATTAAATACCGCATTTGATACGCAATGGAAACATATTGCAGATGAATATGGTGAGGAGCTCTGTATACGTCACGAAAACCCAGAATACACTACTTTTCCGTACAGCATTGTACAAAAAAGAATTAGTTCTCAAGAAACTGTATTTTTTGAGCCTATCATGGCGACGATGAGCTATGCTATCTCCAAAAAATAAGCTAGAGTTACTATTCTTGTCTAAATTTAAAATAGAGCCTTGTACTACTATTTTACAAGGCTCTATATAAGACTTGAAACATCTTTAGCCGTAACACCAATCTTATAGTCAAAACAAATGAATCAAAACGACGACACAAAACCATCTATTATATATACCGAACAAGATGAAAAAATGAATGCTGCAAATCTTAAAGCTCAAGAGAGTTTTAAGTACTTCTGGAGAGAATTATATTGGGAATCTAGACGAATTATCCCTGCGCATGATTTTGCTATGATAAAAATAGCCTTCACACAGCAATTTGCGGAAGACGAAACGCCAAAAGTGGAGCATATGTGGATTAATAATTTAAATTTTGATGGGGAAATTATTACTGGAGAATTGGTAAATGAGCCACATCAACTCACGAACATTACCAAAGGAGATAAGGTCTCCAGAAAACTCAATGAAATTAGTGATTGGATGATTTCTATACAAGAACAAACCTATGGTGGTTTTACTATTCACGTTATGCGCTCTACCATGAGTGAACAAGCAAGAGAACAACATGATCAAGCATGGGGATTGAATTTCGGAGATTTTGATGATATTCTTCTTGTTCATCAACAAAAGGAAAGTCCTGAGAATTTAATAGCGCACCCTATGAGTAAAGTTATGGGAGACAATGTACGTGCCTTTATTAAAAAAAATCCTGAAGAATTAACATTTCAGGATGAAAACGGACTCAGTTTATTACACAAGGAAGCTATTGCGGGAAATGCAGAAATAGTGAAAATATTGCTAGATTTAGGAGCAGAAAAATCATTACTTTCTAGGAGCAATAAAACGGCTTTAGCATATGCCACTGCACTGAATTGGCAACCTATTATTGAAATTTTAAAATAAAGAATCGATGTCGGAAAATAAAGATAACAGGCCAGAATTGAACAATTTTAATACCCTGCGTAAAGCTGAATGGAATAGCCTAGAAGGCCTTTTTGAATCACACGCAGGCTTATCTTTTGAAAAACAACTTATTTTTGGCGACTTTATTGGTTCTCATGGTTGGCAATTAGATTTAGGAAAAGGAAGTATTCTTTTTGGAGACAAAGAACTTCCTATTCAAGTAATAGGCTCTTTATCTTTTAATACGAGTTCTTGGATGTGGGGATGGGCAAATACGCAAAGTGGTATTCCAGAGAATTTATTAGTGCAATCTAAGCAGCTCAAAGCTTTAGGAGAAGAAAAAAACATCAAAGAACTTACAGATGGTCATTTTAATGTAGAGGAAGGTTTTGAGCACAAAATAGGAATGCTTGCCTGTGGCCAATTTTTAACTAAAAGTTACTACTGTGCTAATTACGGGCAAGGAACACTCGTAATTACGATAGATGATGATCGGATTCCTGGAATTGAAATGGATAAGATTGAAAAAGTATTGACTTGTTTTCCACAATTAATTGGAGGAATAAGCATACATCATGAAAATGCGCTCCTTAATTATTTAATAGATCGTGGTTTTAACATACACCAAACGGAACAAAAAATAGAAGGACTTAGAAACACAAAGGTGATACGTGCTGAATTTGATGCTTTGAACCGATTAACTTCCTTAACTGGGAAAATTTAAATAAGCTTCTTTTCTATTTTATAGGCTAGAATACAATTATAAAAAAAGCATCCTAATTATGATGCTTTTTTACACGATGTTTTGAAGAGATTTTTTATTTAGATACAATAATAAAATCAGATCTTCTGTTGACTAAATGTTGTTGCTCTGAACAAGAAACTCCATTACTACATTCATTCTTTAAATGATTTTCTCCATACCCATAGGCACTTTCAACTCTGCCTGCAGCTATCCCTTTTAAAATTAAATAATCGCGAGTAGCTTTGGCCCTATTATCGGATAATTTTAAATTATAAGCATCTTTTCCTCTAGCGTCTGTATGCGATTCAATTTTTATCTTAATGGCCGGAAATTCTCTTAAAACAAACAATACCTTTTCTAATTGTATTTCTGCTCTAGGGGTAATGTTATATTTATCGTAATCAAAATAAATAGGTTCTACAATAATCTTTTCAACACCATTATCAGTAACTACTAAACTCTCAAAAGGAGTTAGATATACTTTATTATTTCTTGAAGGTGCTTTAGGGTTTTCATCTGTAGTTACGGTAACCAACTTTTTTGAATACTTTTTCTTAGAAAAGACCAATTTATTTGTGGTGTTACACGGGAGAATAAAGTTATAATACCCTTCCATATCTGTTTTGGTTGCTAAAACCAAACCTTCTTCTGAATCGTATATTTCAACAGTAGCTTCATGTAACGGTTCTCCCGTTTTCTCATCAAACACAGTTCCTGAATATTCCAAGCAATCTGTAGGCTGTATACCTTCATAATAATAAATATCATCATCTCCCACGCCTCCACTGCGGTTAGAGGCCATATACCCGTTATTTGAGGCCACTTCGCGTATATAAGAAAAATCATCCATATTGCTATTTATAGGTTCACCCCTGTTTAATGGTAATGAAAATTCTGCTTCTGAAAGTATGGCCGATGCAAAAATGTCCAAACCACCTAAACCATAGTGCCCATCAGAAGAAAAATACAGCACATCATTCACAACATAAGGGAACATTTCGCGTCCTCTAGTATTTATGGTTGGCCCTAAATTCACAGGCTCTTTTCCTGCATCTCCAGAGCTATTAAGCTCTACTCTATAAATATCAGATGCTCCATAACCTCCAGGCATATTGGACGTAAAATACATGTAATTTCCATCTGCCGAGATTGCGGGGTGACCGCAGGAATAGTCCTTACTATTAAAGCTCATAGAAGTAATATTAACCAATTCATTTGCCACGATACTCCCTTTTAATATTTGCATATTAGAAAGTCCGTCTGCATTTGCACTTAGCTTATTTTTATCTAAAAAATTTCGCGTAAAATATACCGTCTTAGCATCCCATGATAAGGCAATTGTTGCATCATGAAAATCTGATTCCATATTTTCTAGAAATTTTATAGGTGTATAGTCCGTTTGCTTAGGATTCGTTAAATACAAATCTAAATAAGGTTGCTTGTTCCATGGATACAGCTTACTAGATTTTAAAGTGTCCCTAGCAGAGGCAAATACCAAACCATTCGTATATATATAAGGCGCAAAATCTGATTTTTCACTATTGAATGATACATTTTCAATGATAAACCGGGGTTTTTCTTTAGAAATACTATCCAAATATGCTTTTTGCGCTAATATCATTTTTAGTTTAGCCGGCTTCGTGTAATATGCTTTGAGTACATCATCTGCCTCTTCTATTTCTAAATCTGCTTTTAGGCATTGCACCAATTTAATAAGATTACCCTCCTCTATTTTTTTACCTTGAATAGTATACAATCTGTTGTACCATTCTTTAGCATTATGGTAGTCATTTACATTAAAATAACTGTCTGCTAATTGCTGTATAATGTGCAAAGATGGTTTCTTCTTGTCAGAGGCAAGCTCTTTGTATAATTTTATAGCCGCATCAAATTTAAACTCCTTAAAATGATCATCTGCTCTTTCTTCTTTACTTTGTGCTAAAACAACCGTCGAAGAAAATATAATAAATAGTAGAATTACTTTTTTCATAGTATTGCTTTTTAAAAGAATCTTGGGGATAATGCTCTCTTATTACGATCAAAAATGCTATATTTTAATATAATCTCATGAGAGCCATCATTGTAATTATTCAGATCTGTAAGCGTATAATCATAGGCGTATCCTACAAAAAATTTCTCTGATATGTTAAACCCAGCTAAAGCACTTAAAGCATCATCATACCTATAGGCAAGTCCTAAACTTAATTTTTCATTGATCAAAAAATTTCCAGAAACATCTACCGTTAAAGGAGCTCCAGCAACATGCTTCGTTAACACTGTGGGTTTGAATTTTAAGCGTTCTGATAAATCAAAAACATAACCTCCCATGAAATAATACTGACTTTTTCTATTGGTAATTAACTCATTATCATCAAAAATTTGAGAATTTAAAATATTCTGAGTAGACAAACCTGCATACCAATTTGTACTATAAAAAAAGGCTCCGAGCCCAAGAATAGGCCTTGTTGAATTTAGGTTTTCTTGAAACAAGGGGTCTTGATCATTCTCGTAAATGCCTTTAGAATAATCTATATTTAAAAGGTTAACACCTGCGTTTACCCCTAGAGATAACTTGGTATAATAGCCTGTTTGTATTTCGTAAGCAAAATTTCCATTAATTTCTATAGCATTAGAAGCTCCTAAATTATCGTTGGTAGCGCTAAGCCCTAGCCCTATATGCTCTTTTAATTTACCATGAATAGAAAATGCTTGGTTCTCAGGAGACCCATCTATACCCACCCATTGTGAGCGGTGTAATAATAATGCTTCAATTTTAGAACTGGTACCTGTGTAGCCAGAGTTTAAAACCATGGTATTATACATGTACTGCGTATACTGAGGTGGCTGCTGCGCAAACACTAGATACACAGGTACCAGAAAACAAAAGAGTAACAGTTTTGTAGGTATTTGAAATGCGTTCATGAGTATTGATTTTGGTAAAACTTAAATTTTGAAACTGATGGAAAAGGGGGGGGATTTATTATCGAACCAATTGTAACCATCCCATCAGGTCCTGTTCTAATTCTGGAATATTGATCACATAGTAGTACGTTCCTGAAGGCAAATCATCTCCAGAATTGAGAACGCCCGAAACTGTAGCAATACCATTCCAATCATTTTGATAGTTTTCGGTTTCGAAAACAAGATTTCCATTACGGTTATAAATTTGTACTCTAGAAGAATAGTTCAGAATTCCTTTCACTACAAAATAATCGTTAAAACCATCATTATTCGGAGAAAACTCATTATAAACCAATATCCCAAATTCTTCACCCAATACCTCGCCACACGTGATTGTAGACACGGTCTCACTCACACTTGCACCACATCCTGTTGTATTTTCATAAGAAACACGAAGTGAGGTCTCTTCTAAATCATCCCACAAAATTGAAATAAAATTATCTGTACTTGTACCACCTTCAGCGATGGTACCTCCAAACACTTCCCATACATAGTTTTGACGGTTATCTTCTGTAGTGTAACGGTATTCTCGATCTATACAAACCTCTTCGCGTTCTCCTGTGATTGTTGCAATGTCTGATGCTAGGATACTTACGTTGATAATTAATCGTTCTGAACTTTCACAGCCATCTACAACAGCAGCAACAAAATAAGTACCTGCCATTAACGGACTAGTGGGATCTAGAACAGTACCTTCCGTTTCGCTATCATAAAAAACTACGTCGGTTTCATTTACTTGTAGATCACCAATTGTAGCCTCACTACTTTCACAAAATTCTTGGTTAATTTCAGAAGTTGTAGGAGCAGGAACACTACGAATCCCAACGGTAATCTGCACTCTTGGTAAAATGGAATTTGGAATATCTAAAATACCAGCAAAATATACACTTCCGTCTACCAAAGGCGTATTTAGATCTGCTGCTACATTTATATCTAGAGCATCAAAAAGAGATAAATTAGAGTCTATAATTAAATCTGCTAAAGTTGGATTATCAGATGCACAAAACTCTTGAAAAGTTGCATTTACATTTATATCTGGTAAATCTATAAGTACATTTCCTGAAGTAGTACAGACACCACCTTCTACAAATACATCAAGGATATGATCTAAATCACTTACCAAATCGATTCCGTCTACCGTAATAGTAAAATTTAAATCGGTATCTAAAACACCTGTATATAAAGTATTATTCACCAAAAGATTGATAACATCTCCTGCAACGACGTCGCCTGTTACTGCTCCAGCAATAGTGGTGGCACTTTCAGCGCCAAAAAATCCAATTAATTCATCTAATAAAACGATTCCAGAATCTATATCAATATTTACTTCAGCACTGGTATTAGAATCTACAATAGTTACTTGAACTTCTTTTAAGTCTCCTGCCACATTCTCACAACCTGCACTTGCTTCTTCTAAACTTACATAATAAGTATATGGACTATTTGCTTCGTCTAAACCTGTAATCGTTAAGCTTCCATCAATAGCACTAATGGCATAGTTTACATCGCCATCTTCCATGCCATCCGTAATTTCCATCGTTTTATTCTGATCAAAATACCAAGAATATTCACCTTGAATAGCGCTGGAAGGATGCAAAACAACAGCACTGGATGAGCATAGCGGAAACTCATTACCAGAAACACTAATATCATCTGCTGTAGGAATAGCTGCTACCGTTACAGGCACTCCTACCCTCGGAGATTCTATTGAACACCCTGGTGTGGCTGCCGCCACATAATAGATTTGATCTTCTACTAACGTTGGTGTGGTATATACATCTCCTGAATTTAAAGTGACCAATAAATTCCCTCCAACCGCCGCATCATACCAACGTAATTCTGAAGTACTATCTTGCGTATTGGCGACCAAATTAGCCGATGATCCTTCACAAATTGCTACTGAGGTTGATGACGCATCTAAATTAGGTACTGCTGGCGCTAGAAATACTTCATAAACATTCATATTCTGAGGTAGAGAAACATTTAATAAAGACGATAACCCGAGGGTAACTTTATCGATGCTCGTGCCAGGATTAAAACTAAAGGTAGTGGCCTCTCCACTTTGTAAAAGAGTTATAATATCTAAACTTAATAAGGAAGTTAGTGAATCTGAGAACTCTTCGTTCGCTCCATTCACGCCGGTTACAGAAATATTATCCAGAATACCTAGCTGCAGTAAAGAAGGGTTTATAGCCATGGTCATATAAATTTGATCTGTAGGATTAGACACCGTATCAAAATAAAATGTCTGCGCTATGGTACCTGTTACCGCCAATATTCCTAGACTTAATTCTGAAGCGGTATTAGGATCGCCGTCCATCGCTAATTCTGGGTTAGTAACTCCTGCTCCTCCTAAATTCAATAAATCTAAACTAAGACCACTTCCATCAAAAGAAGTAAACGATGGACTACCACAATTTACGGTACCCTCACCATGAAAGGCACCAAAAACAGTCAAATTTTTTGTATTGTTGACCCCTATTAAAGAACCTAAATTATTTGTTAACCGGAGTCTATCATAAGCAAGGTTTGGTGTCATTGCTACAAAATAATCACCAGTTTCATCTATAACAATTCGCGAAGATGCTGAAGCAAAATTAGTGGCATTATTTGTATTGGCTTGTAATATGGTAGTAGCACCATTCTTAGCTTCTACCGTAAATTCCTGATTTCCTAATAGCACTGTACCACCTAGGTTTGCTAGTAAATTGCCTAAATTACCTCCTAGTAAAAATGGAAGTAATTCGTCTTCAGAATCTATCTTTATATAACTAGTAGTATTTGCCTGTAGTGGAACAGCATAGCGCAATTCTAAATGTCCAGCATATGCTCCTAATCCTAAAGCCAAACCGGAACTAGCTCTGACGATAGCACTCGTATTTAAGTCTTGATCCGTACTATTTATAGCGCTATCTACATTACTTTCACTAGCTACCACAGTAGCATAGGTTCTGTTCTGTGAAATAACGGATTGAAGTGATAAAAAAAAGAGAATTAAAAGCCCATTATAAAGCTTTTTTCTTAAGAGTAGAGATGTAGCCATATGAAAAGTTTTAAATTAAACTTTGTAAGTTTTAGACTACAATTATATAATTTTGTAAGATTTTTATTACAATATATTATACGATTTCGATGAAATGCACGGCAATATGTTGTAAAATGTTACTTATTTGTGGTGAAAGTAAATTTGAAAAGGTTTTAATGACGAAAATTAGTAACAAAGATTCCTATAAATTAACGAATTTATCAAAAATTAACGTGTAATATGATATTATAATAATTTAGCAACACTATTATAGTAAAATTGATTTTTGGAATTCTATCTAAAAAATAGGCTCCTATTATTAGTGTTTTAGTATTCGCTTTTATTTGTAAAATAATTGTGTAAAATATAGAACTCCATCAGCATCTTCTTCTACACTAATAGCGGTATAGGTAAAATCGCCTTCCATAACCTTTTTATGAGTAGGACTATTGATCCAAGCATTTACAACACCTCTAGCCGTTGTAAAATCTTTACCTACATTCTCTGAAACGAAATTGGCATCTGCTTTAATCGTTAAATCCGCAGATCTACTATTAAAATTGTCATGACTTATTTCACCTTGCGTAATCATATATTCATTATGGGATACTGCAAAATCATATGCTACTGCGCCAAAAAGAACTGCCTCTAAACCTTCAGAAACTCTATATTCATTTACTAACTCTAAAACTTCTTCTTCAATAGTTGAAATAGAAACATTTTCATATATAGCTACTTCCTGTTCTTGGGTAGCTGTTGAACACGATGTTAATGTGAATAAAGAAGCAAGGAAAGCGATTGATAAAAATTTAATTCTAAACATAAAATACTTATTTCTGTAGGTTAATTCCACTACAAAGAAACGTCCTATTTCAATATTTGTAAGCGTAAAACACACGAATGGACCGTTATAGTCGACGAGTAGTAATAAACTGTATTTCAGTGTTATACACAAATTTAAAGAGGTGATTCATCGTCTTTAAAATGACTTTTAACCATAAAAAAACCACTCATCGTACGCAAGCTGTTATTCATCGTTAGAAGCATAGAAGACCTCATCGATAAGGCTACCAAATTTTCCGTTCAAAAGAAAGAAAATGAAAAAAGGTTACCTGTAGCATTCTTAAAATACAAGTAACCTTTGTAAGACAACTAGAAAAATACTAGGTCTAAAAATTTACATTTAAGTAAATAGATAACCTATTTTTTAGTTCCACTTTGTCATTATTTAAATTTTGACTAATAGGCAACATCGAAACAACTCCTAATGCATACCTACTATAAGACGCTTCTAAGCTTACTTTTCCTAGAAAAATATCGCCCTTAGTATTTGCTACCTCTTCTCCGTATTCTTTATTCGTTTCATAAAGCTCTCCTGCAACACCAATTATAGGTGTAATGGTGAAATTATTTGCTGGATAATACGTTTTAAAGGCGTTAACCGCATAGTTAAACTGATTCCCAAACTGGTACTCTTTTGGATTCTCTGTTTTAAGGGAATAGTTAAAAAGAGTACTAATCCCCCAGTTTCTATAATTAAAACCATAATTAGCGGCCAGTACATAATCCCAGCTTCCATTCCCTAACTGAAAACTAGGGTTAACACTACCGGTATTATTTGCCTTATCAAATGTTCCTGTAGGTATTTTTACCCCACCTCCTACTTGTACATAATGTTCTGGAGCTATAGCTACAATACTATCTGGTCTTACTTTTAATACATTATACATTGCCAAAACACTTACATCTCCTAAACCATTAATATGCTGGGTGGTATTGTCCGAAAATTTTCTGCTGTGAAACTGATAAGGGACAATCACATTTACCACTGTTCTATTTGATACTGGAAAATTACCCCACAACTGCATGGTATTAAAATTTTCATCGATCCATGGAGAGTCATTAAAAATTCCGTCTCTAGAGCGGTACTGTTGCCCGATGTATCTTACGCCTATAAAATTATTATTTAAGCCAGTGCCATAGCCCATACTGCCGCCACTGCTCCCGCAACCGCAGGTGTCACAAAAATCATATACATTATCTAAGACATGAAAATGTCCTAAACATGTTATTGGATCTGGATCTTCCCCAGGAAGTTTGTCATTAGCTAAAGCCTCTGAAAAACCAAATATGCTAAATAAAAATGCTATGTATACGTACTGTAATCTAAAATTCTGCAAATCGTTCATCATCAATATATTCTTCATCTGTTAATGTATTTAAAAAAGCAACTAGCGCTATCTTATCCGTATCAGATAATGATATTCCTATAGCATCGTTATGCTGAAGTTCTGGATCTAAGGTAGCAGATGCCACTACTCCATCGGTATAGAAGTCCAATACGGCTTCCAAACTCCCAAATCTTCCATCATGCATATAGGGTGCCGTTAATGCCACATTACGCAAGCTAGGCACTTTAAACTTGTATTTATCAACTTCCAAACTGGTGGCTAAATAGCGTCCGGTATCATTTAGTTTTGCATTGGGTGCCAAACCATTATTCCTAAAGCTATTATCCGTAAACAAATCTGTAGCGTGGCAGGAAGCACAATTACTTTCAAAAACAGCCAAACCTTCTTGTTCGGCTGTAGACAGTGCAATACCATCTTCATTCCTAACATATTTATCATATTTAGAATTGGAAGAAACC